>NZ_JBNPLQ010000018.1:0-55761 GCF_050313575.1 Candidatus Pseudoscillospira sp. SGI.172
GCAAATAGGATGTCGCTCGTAAATGGGCTTTGTCAAAAATGAATCTTTCGACGGAGAATCCCTTGACCGTACGACAAAATTGCTCGCAGGGATAAGCGGCAGAGTAGGAAAAGCCGTGCAGAGCGCCATGCCCCGGGCGATTTTGCATCTCCGCAGGCAAAGCAGCAAGCGGATACTCAAATGATACCGCCCCTTACTTCGCTGGGGAAATGATCTCGACAAGGAAACTCCCGACAGTTAAGCGAGAAATCCTCTGCCCCAAGGTAATACCATGTCAAAAACACCATGCATGGAGGCACATATTCAGATGACAGGACCTTTCCAAAATGCCATTCGGGGACCTCCCGTAGGATAATCTATCCGCCATCTGCGGTCATCCGGTGCACCGCCCTTCTTCATTACGCGTCATAGTCAGCGCGTTCCTCCTTCGTCAGCCCAGGATGACCGCAGAGGGTTATAAATTCAAGAATTCAAGGCAGGTGAAACAAAACATGGCAAAAGATGTGTTCTCTCATGCTTTTGCTCAAAGTGCTACGAACAGAGATCGCGCAGTCGCAACCTTTGGAAAAGCATATAAAAAAGCAGCATCCAAGGATACTGACCCCTACGGCTTGCTTCGAGCAGCCCTTCGATGGGGTTCAGCACAGGCAGCTGCAGCGCCACCGGTACAGAAGCCAATGGACGCTGCGCGCGCCAGGGTAAAGGCCTTGCTTGCGCAGCCCCCACAGGAAAACGCCAACGCAGCAAATGCTCGTGAGCTGGTGCACGGCCTCCTTCACAAAGAGCAATAAATCCGAAAGCCCCCTCGCAGGATTTTACCGTCCTGTCGAGGGGGCTTTTTCTATTTTCCGGCGCTTTCGCGTTTACGTGGCGCTGTGGCGCTTTTTGCGGCTTGGGTGTGCGTCTACCCTCCCACGATGCAAAGGGCGTGTTGCAACTCGCCTACGGCGGCGAGAGGGGCTTTTTATTCGCCCTCCGTCCTCTCTCGTTTGCCGAATGCACAGAAATGATCTCCAAAGACCAACAATCCGTGAACTTGACCGCAAGAGTATTTGTTCGCCCATGCCGCCCATGTTGCATAGCAGCAACTTTCGCATCGTACCACAGGCGCGACATCAGCGGTAGGGAATCGGTCGAAATCTTCCTCCGACATTTCAGGCAAATAGCCGCAGCATAGATATTTTGCCTTAAATGCGTCGCAGTCAATATATTTGGCCATTGTCGCACCTCCTCAAAACGGCCATGTGTCCCGCTCCGGAATAAACTCGATGATGGTCTCCCTCGGCACGGGGTCGCACGGCTCACCGTCAAAGGCGTTGCCCTGCTTCGTGCAGATGTCGGCCGGTCTGCTCCGGCGCGGGTCGACATCGACATAGAGCCGACCGTCGCACTCGTAGACGGGGCGACCCCAGCTGTCGCGGCCTCTGTGTTCCAGCCGCAGCACTGGCGCGGCGCAGAACTCCTCGTAGCTCATGTGGCCCTCCGCTTTCATCGCGGCACTGGCAGCGGCCAGTTCCTCGGGCGTCCAAGATTTGCTCATATCAGCACCCCTCGTATTTCCGTTCGATGCTGCGCATCAGATTCAAGACATCCTGCGCGAAAGGATATTCGCCCGTGTTGTCCCGCACGACCTCTGATAGAAAGCTTCGCAGCTCACGCCAGCACTCTGTGTAGAACATCAGCTCGTCGTCACGCTTCACACTCATTGCCTCCCTCCTCCATGCGCCAGTTTCCCGGCGCGGCGACGATAGCCCATGCGGTCAGCGGGGTGCGGCTGTCCATCATGTCCTCCAGCGCTTCCTGCATCCCACAGGCGTCGCAGATATAGACGGTGGCGCGGCGGCTTAGGGCATTGTGCGTGACGCTCTCCGCGTCCATCGTCATCTTCCCGCAGCGGGGGCAGGCAAAACGCCCGCCCTGCTGCTTCTTGCTGAATTCAGCAACGAGAATCCGCGCCAGCGTTTCCTCGTGTGGCTCGACGCTCTCGATTTCCCACACCTCGCGGTCGTCGATCCGGCCATCGTCTTGAGCCTTTTCCTGCGCCTGCCGCTGATCTGCCGCGAATACGGCGGCGGTGATCCGCTGGTCGTTGTCACGATTGCGATAGGTGACCGTCCAAAACCTGTTCTCCATGGTGTACCTCCTCATGTTAATTTCTGGGCTTCCAGCGGCCTTTAAATGTTTCTTCGCGAGTACCATCGCGCCAGTAAACATTCTCGCGCTTCCAGCCGTTGTGCTGATAGGTCGCATAGACGATCTTATCGGGAAAGATGGAAATCTCCGTTTCCTCAAATTCGGTATTGACGCCCATGAACATCGTGTCGCTATCGCCATACTTGTCCATCAGCTCGCACATACTGCCCAAATCATTGGGGTCAAATGCAAAGGTCAAATCTTTCTTTTCCATTGCGATACTCTTTCTCCCCGTCGCGCCGATAGGTCAGCCAGTCATGCAGTTACAGCTTGGTGTTGTAGTCTTTCAATGCGACCTGGATGATGATTTCTTCGCGCCCCATGGTAACATAGGTGATTTTGGCTTCCAGCACTCCCGGCATCGCTTGCGCCGGGATCTTGTATAAGCTACGGAAGCGGCCGATTTCCCTCATACCGGCTTTCACCACAACGGGAATTTCCTCACTGGCCGCGCCGATCTGACTACAAAAGTCGAAGACGGTAATTTTCCTCATGCTCGCTCCTTTCACTCAATGGCAGCTTCGATGCTGCTGATGACTTCCTCCAGGTTATCCACGGCTTCGGAAAGGTTGTCGCAGGCCTCGTCTGCCTTTTCGTATCGTTCGCTCTCCTGCATATTCTCAGGGATATTGTCGCGGTACTCTTCCTCCTCAGCCTGGAGGTCTTCGAGGCTGCCTTTCAGCTCCTCCAGCTGGTCGATGATACTCTGCAAATTCTTGCGACGAATCTTATTCATCGTCCTTATCCTCCCCATAGTCTTCTTCAAAGCGCTCCTCGGTAATGCCACCGTAGGTGTAGCCGTTGTCGAAGCTCAGATAGATAGGCGTGTCTTCATCGTACTGCGCGAGGAAGTTAATCAACTCGCCAGCGGTCATTGTCCGGTTGACTTGGTCGATACCGTAACCTTCGCGGAAGGTGGAATAAATCAGCTTTTCCATGATGAACCTCCTCACACTTCGGAAACGTAAAACGTGGTGTTGCAAATCTGACCGAGGCTGTACATGATTCCAGCGACCTCGATAATGTCGTAGGTTTCCGGATCGCTGTACTGCATGATTGTCCGCGCCATGCTATACAGCAGCTTAGTAGTGATGTTCCGCTGGGTGCCTTTGGCATCGTACGGCATATTCAAAAACTTGTCGTATGCCTTGCAATCGCCCCGCGTGAACCAACCGTGCCTGATGCACAGCGCCCGGAGATTGTCCATATCCATCCAGCGTTTTTCCTGAATCGTCATTGCTTTTTCCTCCTTGATATTTTTGCCTTACTCGGTTATAATCAAGGCGGCGGGAGTAAGGCTTCCCGTTCGCCTTTAGGGGTGTTTGAGTAGCGGCGCTTTAGCGGGGGTCGCTACTCTTTTTTATGCCTTGACCTTGCTATCTCGCACGATCTTTGCGGCGGCAGCCGGATCGTCGGCGGTTGCTTCAATCAGCTTTGCGATGTTCTCTAAGAACTGATTGAGCTCGGCGGTTGTCATCTCGTCCAAGTCCTCACTTCCTTTCGTAAGAGGCTTTCGACCTCTGCCTTACGAGTATTATTATAAAGGATTTCCTTTCAAATGTCAACGGTTTTCTTTAATGTTTTCCTGTATATTTGAAAATTTTCATTTGACATTAGAAAGGTTTTCGTTTATATTATGTTCAGGAGGTGTGCACATGGATATTTCAACAAAGATCAAGCTCGCGGAAACCTATGCGAAAATGAGCGAAGCCGAACTTGCCCGCAAAATGGGGACGACTTCACAGGCCTTCGGTCAGCGCATCAAGACTGGAAAGTTCTCTTCTTCCGATCTTGACGCGATTGCTTCCGCGCTTGGAGCGAAATTTGTTTGTTATTTCAAATTTCCCGATGGGACAGAGATATAAAAATAGCAGGCGTCAGAGCGGCGCCTGCTATTTCTTCATTTATGCCCGGCACGGTGGCGGAGTTGCTGTGCTACATAGGGCGAATCTCTTTTGCTTCGGGTGAGCAGGTCACTTATATCGCAGTCGAGGGCCTCACAAAGCAGGTCCAGATGCTCAAGGCTGATTCGTGTGGCGATTTCATGGTAGAGGTCGTTGATCGTACCAGCCCTGATCCCGGTCATCCTTGCTATGTCTGCCTGGGTCAGCCGCTTCTCACCCAAGAGCTTTGATAGCTGAATTCTGATCATTGCGCGTTTACGACCTTAGACAAGAAGGACACGAAATCACTTAGAGTAATTGCAGCATGAAGATCGATCGGGTTGTCCTCCATCCAGCCCAACGCAACTGCTGTTTTTATCCCAGATTCCGCCCAGTGACCAGTTATGTCCATATGCCTGATGCTGTACTCTTGCGGCTCAACAAAGCGAGCGAAGATCATAATCATCTGCGCGCGGGTCAGAGGACTGTCTGGGGCGAACCTGCTATTTCCGCATCCAGAGAATATTCCATCCTCAGTGAGCGAATCTATTTCCTTCCGATAGGCAATGTTCTCTGTGTCGGAATAAAAGGCCAGCGTCTTTGGAGAAGTGCCAGCGGTTTCTTCGCGATCCAAAATCCCATAGAGATAGCCGGTTGCTTCCGCGCGGGAGATAATCTTGCCTTCTGGAATATATTTCGGCAGTACTTGGCACAACTCAGCTGCTGCAGAAGTGTTGATCTCGGCGGTGCCGCAACGCAACGGAGTTCTTGTTGGTTTATTATTTTGCGCCGGTGAAGTTGTCCCACTGCTGTGATGTCTGGAAGACGATGAAGGCGGCGTTGTTGGCACCGGCGGATCGGACTGGGAGTCATTGCCGGAATCCTCCTCCGGCGGATCGGGCAACGAAACCCGGCTAAGGGCGAATGCCAACGCAATCGGCTGGCCGTTGGCTTCGCTCGGAGTTGCAAATGCCATAGTTGGAGAATTTCCGGCATAGCGCTGCGAGGCGTCATCAAGATACCAGCCTGCGGCGTTCATCTCTGCGGCGGCGAGTTCGCTTTCATAAAGCGTCAGGTAGTCCCCAGCGGAGTCAAGTGCTGTGAGGCCATTCGCTGCATATAAGTCTGCACCCGCAATTTCTGCGGAGTTGCCATAGATTTTACACCGCTGGATCTCGGCGGTACCTGCGCTCCATACTCCGCCGCCGTACTGTCCAGCAGAGCAGCTGGTGATCGTGCAATCGGCAATGGAGATGTCTCCATCCGAGCCGATTCCTCCCCCATATTGTGAAGCGTACCCCTGAGTGAAAGAGCAGCCTATGATTTCAGCGGCGGTATCGGAACAAAAGAGCTGTCCGCCCATGCCGGAATTGCCGCCATAAAAGGTGCAGTCTACCAACCGCAGCGGTCCCGCCGCGTAGACGCTGCCTCCAGCATTTTCAGCACAGCCATTGGAAAAAGAGCAGTCCGTAATATTGACAGGGCCGAGCGCGTAAATGGAGCCGCCGCATTCAGACGCAGCCCCTGTCATAAAGACACAGTTATCCGCGTGGACTGCGGCATCGGTTCCCGCATAGATGTGACCGCCTTTTTCTGCGCGGCCTTCCTCGAAGTGGCAGTTTGAAAAAGTAGCATTACCAGCTTCAACGAGACAGGCGCTTTTCCCCGAACTCTCATTCGGGTGTTGAAATCTCACTGTCTGGAAATAAGAGGTGCCCCCGCTCTGGACAAATGAAAGGCCGCTGCTCTGACCGCCGCAAAATACAAGATTCGCAAAAGAGACAGACTGCCCATCTGGAAAATCCGGCGATATTGAAAGGACAACGCTTGTCCCTTCGGCTCCGGCGAGGAACACGGTCTTGTCAACGGTTCCTAAGCTTACTTCCTCCTGGATATCTATATCCTTGGCAATGTAGATCATATCCCCATTGACTGCTGCAGCTATAGCCTCCTCAAGCTCTGGCAGAGAATTCACTGTCACCTCGGCTTCGACGGCATTTGCGGGAATAGCGCCCAAAGCGGAAACCATAAGCATCACAGCCAAAATTGCAGAGAACAGTTTTGATGATTTCTTCATGATATTTCGCTCCTTTCTATTTTTGATAAATGCCCGGTGCAACTGTTCCAATATCCCCTCCTACTACAAGGTGATACGAATTCGTTCATATAAAGCATACTGAGCCGGAGCGGATAAGTACAGGCAAAGCAGGTGGGTAAACTCATTTTTTCCACCTGCGGATTGTGGAATCATCGGCTGGACAGAGAGAATCATCCCCCTGCTGTACAGTCTTGATGACCTCAGACGCATAGTGCTTGTACGGGATCAAGCTGTCTGGGATCTCAGCATGGATCTGTCTACACACCGGGCAGCGCAGGCGCCGGATCAGAAAGATGCGAGGCTTGCCGTCTGCTCCTATGGCCTTCCTTTTCCGGTGATCGTAGCCGGACATCAGAACACCGCATTCAGGACACATAGGTGCGTCTTTGTTCCTCACCACATAAACACCCTTGCCAATGTCTAAAGATACCGTGTAGTGCGTTGCAACAAGCATAAAAGTCCTCCTTTCGTGCAAAGAGCATATCGCACGAAAGGAGGACTGTGGGAAAGCGCAAGATCACCCACCCGGTTTGCCTGTTCCAAAGCGTTCCGAGCTGGTATCATGACGCCAGAGGCGCAAGGTACTGTGAAGAGGGGGCGGCCCTTTGCCGCGGGCTCGCCGACCCCGATTTTCGCGTAGTTGCCGGAGCGAAAAATTGTCATTTCCGTTCCGCTTTGCGTTGGAAAAATCGGTTAAATATCAGCTACTTTTGGTATTGTTTTGGCGAAAGGGACGGGGAATATGGCTGTTGACGATTACATGTCTACGAGGGAAGCTGCGGAGCAGTGGGGTATGACCATGGCAAGCGTGCTTCGCCTGTGCAACCTCGGCAGGATCGCTGGGGCCGGAAAGGTCGGCCATGCCTGGATTATTCCTAAAGATGCAGGTCGGCCATGTGACGCCAGGATAACAACAGGAAAATGGATTGGATATTACTCGCGCCATCGGAGCAATCGGAAATATTAAAGCGGCAACTGCTCTCATGGCAGCTGCCGCTTAGATTTTCATATCACCTATTGTTTGCCGGACAGACACGTCCAGCACCGTCGCCATCTCTGTCGTGCTTACCTCCGTTTCCTCGGTAATGACATCAATAGCTTCAGACATGGCGCGCCTCCTTCCTTGCGCAGTCCAGCCGGCTTGACTGTCTGCGTAAATTGTGATATGGTATTGATGTTCATTACCGTACCCAGAGGAACACAAAGCCCGACTGTTGCAGCAGTCGGGTCTTTTTTTATGTCCGAATGCGGGACTCACCAGAATTGCACTGGAGCATCGCCCGGAGGCGGTGATGTTATGCTATATTGTGGGTGGACCGATAGTCCGAATAACTATGGAGGTATTGATCGTGAAGCAGAAGAACGAAAATAAATCGGATTCCGCAGTGTACAAAAGCAGGACAGGGCCTACGCAGTATATCGCAGTTGTCAATTTAGATGGGAGCGAGCCAAAAGAGGAGAGTATCGAACATGATGGGATCATCTATGACCGCACCGACCGTGTTGTATTCGACCTGGAATCTATTCCGGATCATGTCAGGAATAGACTCGCTGCAGTAACACTGGAATGTTACAGAAATTTTCTAAAAAAGCCGGGTGCAGCTGAGTGGCTTGACGAGCAAATACGCAAGAGAAAAGAGCAGAAAAATTAGCCCAATTTTTAGCCCTTTTTCTGGATTTAGCCCAGTTTTAGCCCATTCCAAAAGTGCTCTTACAAGTCAAAACGAATCAAAGCAAGCCCAAAGAAAAAAGCCAGAAACCGTTGCGGCTTCTGGCTTTTCTTGATAAATCAGCGCTTGGAGAACTGGGGGGCTCTTCTTGCCGCTTTCAAACCGTACTTCTTCCGCTCCTTCATACGAGGGTCGCGGGTCAGGAAGCCGGCGGACTTCAGGGCCGCACGGTACTCGGGATTGACCTCCAGCAGGGCGCGGGCGATGCCGTGGCGGATGGCGCCGGCCTGGCCGGTCACGCCGCCGCCGGTGACGGTGGCCTCAATGTCCACCTTGCCCACCAGGTCGGTGGTGACCAGAGGCTGGCGGACGATGAGCTTCAGGGTGTCCAGGCCGAAGTAGTCGTCGATGTCACGGCCGTTGATGGTGATGGTGCCGGTGCCGTTGGGGAAGAGATGCACCCGGGCCACGGAGGACTTGCGGCGGCCGGTGCCGTAGAGATAAGGCTTCTTGCTCTTATACATAATTCAGATTACCTCCTGCTCAATTCATCGTCCAGGGCTCGGGCTTCTGGGCGGCATACTTGTGCTCGCTGCCGCGGCAGATGTGCAGCCGGGAGAGGGAGTCCTTGGTGATGGTGTTGCGGGGCATCATGCCGCGCACGGCCAGCTTGACGGCCAGCTCGGGATCCTTTTCCATCAGCAGACGGTAGTTGATCTCCTTCAGGCCGCCCACCCAGCCGGTGTGATGACGGTAGAACTTCTGCTCGGGCTTCTTGCCGGTCAGGACGGCCTTCTCGGCGTTGAGGATGATGACGTAGTCACCGCAGTCGGCGTGGGGAGTGTACTCGGGCTTGCGCTTGCCCCGCAGCAGGTCAGCGGCGATGACAGCAGTCTTGCCCAGGGGCTTGCCTGCCGCATCGAGGATATACCACTTGCGGACAATGTTGCCCTTGTTTGCCATAAAAGTGGACATGGTGAAACCTCCAATTTCTAATGCTCGGAAAATGAGCGTTTTCACAGAGAAAGTGCCCCAAACCTGGACGGTTGGAGCGTTTTGTATTATAATACGAAGGCATTGAAGTGTCAACGGCTTTTTTGAGTTTTTTAATTTAGAAAGTTAAAATCTCTTGAAATCACCGTTTCTCTTCCGAAATCTCTTAAATACTCGGTTTCAATTTTTAAATTTTCGGAGGCGTTTTATGGAGAAAATACTCTCTCTGGTCCGGCGGTGTGTGGAGGACTACGATATGATCCAGGCGGGCGACCGGGTGGCGGTGGGCGTTTCGGGGGGCAAGGACTCCCTGGTGACCCTCACCGCGCTGGCCAAGCTGTCCCGGTTTTACCCCAAGCCCTTTACGGTGGAGGCCTTCACCCTGGACATGGGGGCGGTGGACGGCGGGGAAGGCATTGACTTCGGCCCGGTGTCCGGCTACTGCGAGACGCTGGGCGTGCCCTTTACGCTTCTTCCCAGCGAGATCAGCCACATCATCTTCGACCTTCGGAAGGAGAAAAACCCCTGTTCCATGTGCGCCAAAATGCGCCGGGGGGCGCTCCACAATGCCATCGCTCAGCGGGGCATCCGGAAGATCGCCCTGGGCCACCACTTCGACGACGCGGTGGAGACCTTTTTCCTCTCCCTTTTTTACGAGGGGCGGCTGTCCTGCTTTCAGCCGGTGACCGAGCTGTCCCGCACGGGGATCACCCAGATCCGCCCGCTGCTCTACTGCGGCGAGGGCATGGTGCGGGGGGCGGCCCGGCGGAACAACCTGCCGGTGGTGTTCAATCCCTGCCCTGCCGACGGTTATACCAAGCGCCAAGAGGTCAAGGAGCTGGTGGCCGAGCTGGAGCACAGGTACCCGGGGCTCAAGGAGCGGGTGTTTGGTTCCATGCAGCGCCTGCCCCTGCCCGAGTGGGGGCCCCTGGAGCACCGGAGACGTCCGCTGGCCGAGGAGGAGCCCGCTGAAAGTGGCCGGCCGGAGAGGCCGAAGGCCTGAACGCCAACAAAGACAGGACCGCCGCCGTGCGTGCACGGCGGCGGTCCCGCGTCTCCTCAGCGCTGATTTTTCAGCAGCTGCTGTTTGATGTCCCAGAGCTTCTGAGACAGATCCACATAGTAGTTGTGGGGGTTTTCAAACCGCTTGACCTCATCCCACTGCAAGTCCACCTGGCGGGCGCAGTAGGCCCGGACCTCTTCAATGGTGGGGACCCGGTAGACCAGTTCTCCGCCCCGGAAAATGGGCTGAAGAAGTTCCACCGCGGTGAAATTGGTGAACGTTTTGCGCTTCCAGGTGGCGGCGGGGTCGAAGAGTTCCAGGGGCCTGGTGTCGTCCACCGTCTCGTCGTGAAGGGTCACCAGGTCGGCAAACGCCTTGCCGCCGTCTCTGTCAAACAGGCGGTAGACCTTTTTAAAGTGGGGAGTCGTAATCTTCGAGGGGTTTTCGCTGATCTTGATCTTGGGGATGATGTTGCCCTCCGAATCCTCCACTGCCGCCAGCTTGTATACCCCGCCGAAAACCGGCTCGCTGCGGGAGGTGATGAGCCGCTCGCCCACGCCGAAGGCGTCGATGGCGGCCCCCTGGAGCAGCAAATCCCGGATGAGGTATTCGTCCAACGCGTTGGAGACGAAGATCTTGCAGCCGGTAAGCCCGGCGGCGTCCAGCATCTGCCGGGCCTTCCGGGACAGGTAGGTCAGGTCGCCCGAGTCCAGCCGGATGCCGCAGGAGGTGATGCCCTGGGGAAGAAGGACCTCCTGGAAGGCCTTGATGGCGTTGGGGACGCCGGAGTTCAGCACATTGTAGGTGTCCACCAGCAGAGTGGCGTTGTGGGGATAGAGCTGGCAGTAAGTCTTGAAGGCGGTGAGCTCGTCGGGGAACATCTGGACCCAGGAGTGGGCCATGGTGCCCCCGGCGGGAGAGCCGTAGAGCTCGTCGGCCTGGGTGCAGGCGGTGCCGGAGCAGCCCGCGATATAGGAGGCACGGGCGCCCAGAATGGCGGCGTCGGGCCCCTGGGCCCGGCGGGAGCCGAACTCGCTCACCGGGCGGCCCTGAGCCGAACGGACGATGCGGTTGGTTTTGGTGGCGATGAGGGACTGGTGGTTCAGAGTGAGGAGGATGAAGGTCTCCACAAACTGGGCCTGAATGGCGGGGGCCCGGACGGTGAGGATGGGCTCGCCCGGAAAGATGGGGGTGCCCTCGGGCACGGCCCAGATGTCGCCGGTGAAGCGAAAGCGGCGGAGATAGTTCAGGAAGGCTTCGCTGAAGCATTTCTTTCCGCAGAGGTATTCCAGATCCTCTTCGTCAAAGCTGAGGTTCTCGATATAGTCGATGACCTGCTCCAGCCCGGCTGCGATGGCAAAGCCGCCCCCGTCTGGAACGGTGCGGAAGAACACGTCGAAATAGCAGATCTGGTCGCCCAGGCCGGTTTGGAAATAGCCGTTGCCCATGGTCAGCTCGTAAAAATCACAGAGCATGGTGTAGTTGAGATGCTGCTTCATGATAAAGACCTCTCTTTCAGCGGGTGACTCTCCGCCGAAACGGGTGAGTCAGCCTCGCGGAAGCGATTTTTTTTATTATAACCCTCTTTGTTTGGAAAAGGAAGCAAAATTTCTGACAGGAAGGGAGAAAAAGGCCCTTTTCTCGGAAAAGAGGGGCGGTTTGGAGAGAAGAAAAGCCCCGCCCCGGCACACAGGCCGGAGCAGGGCGAAAATGCGGGGTGGATCAGGCCAGGGGCGTGGGGCCCATGGCATCCCGCAGCTCCCGGGTGATGGCGGAGTTGAACAGGCGCACGGCGTGGTCGTGGAGGCTGTCCAGATCGGCGGGGATGCGGTCGGCGGGGATCTCCTTGTCCAGCACGGAGAAGTCTCCGTCCAGGATGAACTTGGGCTCAGTGTCCTGCTTGCCGCCGTTGAGGAGGCCCGGGCCCGCGTGGAGCTTCATCCGGCGGTTCTCACCCAGGCTCAGTTCCACATCCAGGGCGCTCTTGCCCACCAGCTTTTCATCCACATCGGGCTCGGACAGGACGCCCACGAAGGGGGTGTTGATGAGGTCGTCCCACAGCGCTTCCTGAAGTCCCAGGGCCCGGCGGGAGAACGCATTGACATACCGCAGACCGATGCGCTCGAAGAAGGCGGGCCGGTAGATCTGGATGAAGAGGGCCAGGACCTTGTCCAGCTTCTGGGCAAAGTCCTCCCACCGGATGTAGCGCAGGGTGGACAGGGCGATGAAGTTCTGGGTCAGGTTGAGCTTCCACAGCCCGTCCGAGGAGATGAAGTTGTAATTGGTGATGGGGGGCTGCTGCTCCAACTTGGCCTGGGGGGTGCCGGGGTTGACCACCCTGGGCGGCTGGGCGTCCTGACGGGCCACATAGCGGGGGTAGTCGGCGCGGACGGCCTCCTGGAACTGGGCGGGGTCGGCGCTGCCGATGGAGAGGATGGTGGGGAAGCGGAGCTGGCAGATGACCTCGATGAGCTGGGGGCGGGCGTATGAATAACGAGTGTTGTCGGAAAACAGCATGATAAATTGGCTCCTTTCACAGGTGATTGCAAGGCTATTGTAACCGCATTGGGGCGCAATGTCAAAAGAAAGTATCCGGTTTCCGGAGGATGGGAGAGCAGGAAAAGCGGCCTGTCCGCGCAGTGCCGCCCGGACAGGCCGTTTTCTCCGATCAAAAGTCCGCGCTTCCCACAGTGCGGGGGTGGGGGAGCACGTCGCGGATGTTGGAGATGCCCGTGAGGTACATCACCAGCCGCTCGAAGCCCAGGCCGAAGCCCGCGTGCCGGCAGGAGCCGTAGCGCCGCAGGTCCAGATACCACCAGTAGTCGGCGGGGTCCATGCCCAGCTCCCGGATGCGCGCCTCCAGCAGATCCAGCCGCTCCTCGCGCTGGCTGCCGCCGATGATCTCGCCGATGCCGGGCACCAGGCAGTCGGCCGCCGCCACCGTCTTGCCGTCGTCGTTGGCCCGCATGTAGAAGGCCTTGATCTCTTTGGGGTAATCGGTGACGAATACCGGCTTCTTGAAATGCTGCTCGGTGAGGAACCGCTCGTGCTCGGTCTGCAAATCGCAGCCCCAGGACACGGGGTACTCAAAGGTGTGGCCGGACTGGAGCAGGATGTCGATGGCCTCGGTGTAGGTGACCCGGCCAAAAGCGCTGGAGGCCACGTGCTCCAGCCGCTCTTTCAGGCCCTTGTCCACAAAGCTGTTGAAAAAGTCGATCTCGTCGGGGCACTTCTCCAGTACCTCCCGGATGACCGCCTTGATCATGGCCTCAGCCACATCCATGTCGCCGTCCAGGTCGCAGAAGGCCATCTCCGGCTCGATCATCCAAAACTCGGCGGCGTGGCGCTGGGTGTTGGACTTTTCGGCCCGGAAGGTGGGGCCGAAGGTGTACACGTCCCCGAAGGCCATGGCGAAGTTCTCGGCGTTGAGCTGGCCGGAGACGGTCAGGCTGGCGGGCTTGCCGAAGAAGTCCTGGGAGAAGTCCACCTTGCCGTCGGGGGTGAGGGGCGGGTTCTGGGGGTCCAGAGTGGTCACCCGGAACATTTCGCCGGCGCCCTCGCAGTCGGAGGCGGTGACGATGGGGGTGTGGACGTACACAAAGCCCTGGCTCTGGAAGAAGTTGTGGATGGCGTAGGCCGCGGCGGAGCGCACCCGGAAGGCGGCGGAGAAGAGGTTGGTGCGGGGGCGCAGGTGCTGGATGGTGCGCAAAAACTCCACCGAGTGACGCTTCTTCTGGAGGGGGTAGTCGGGGGCGGAGGGACCCTCCACGGCAATGGTGTCCGCCTTGAGCTCCAGAGGCTGCTTGGCCTCGGGAGTGAGGACCACGGTGCCGGTGACCACCAGGGAGGCCCCCACGTTCTGCTTGGCGATCTCCTTGAAGTTATCCAGGCGCGCGGCCTCCATCACCACCTGGAGGTTTTTCAAGCAGGAGCCGTCGTTGAGCTCGATAAAGCCGAAGGTCTTCATGTCGCGGATGGTGCGGGCCCAGCCGCAGACGGTGACTGTTTTCCCGCCGAATGTCTCCTGATCGGCAAACACGCGGGCGATCTGTGTGCGTTCCATTGGGTTCTTCCTCTCTACGTTGTTTGTTTCTCTTCCGCGGGATTCCAAAAAGATACCCATATTATAAGGACTTTGGCGGGAATTTACAAGGTGTTTGTGGGAAAGAGGGCGGATTCTTTGGCTGAGGGGATTGGGAGCGCCGGTCGGGCGGAGCCGCTTGGCTGCGATGTGATCGCAGGCCTTCAGGTGCGTGGTTCGGGCGGCTGTTCTTTTTTAAAAAAGAACAGCCGCCCGAGCTCTCCAAGAAAAATTTTACTGACGACCCGTTACGACCGGCTGATACGAAGCAGCACTCACAGCATCGTCTGCCCCGCTGCCGCTGCCGATTTACGGATCCATCGGAGACAGCGGCCAACCGGGAAGCGCCTGAAAGCGCGGCCTGTCAGAGCACGCACACAGGAGGAGCGATCTCCTGACAGCCAGACGGTACCGCTTGCGTTCCCGATCAAAAAGAATGGATTTTCAGGGGCACCTACGCAGAGCGGGCAATCACGTTCCGCACGGGCGGCATGAGCTTCTGTCTGCCCATCCCTCCCAGTTAGGAGACGGCCTCCGCCCCCACGGCGTAGTCCCATGCGCCGGAATCTTCCGCCTTGGCGATGCAGTTGGTAAAGAAATACGCCCCTGTCCCAGATCGCCATTTCTCCGCGTCAAAGCCCTCCTCCGCAGAGCCGGAAAGGGTGAAGAGGACCCCGTCCTTCCAGACCAAGTGCACCCGGTCGATGTACCCCGCCTCCGCCAGCTCGTCGAAGGTCCCCTGGATGGGGGCCAGCCCCCGGTTCTCACCAAACCGCCAGATCACCGCAGCCTTTTCGCCTTGGGTAAGATCGGTCACCTGGGACAGATCCATCCCCATCTGGGTGATGCCGTCGTTGAGACCGCTGTCTGTGTTCCACAGGTCCTCCAGCACCCGGAGATAGAGCCCACACCGGTCCTCCGTCCCTCCGCTCTCGGCCTCGAGAGCGGAGACTGCCCCAAACCGGGCGGGATAGGTTTCCTGAATGGAGCCGCTGTGACACACAGTCACCCGCATCCCATCCCGCAGATCTGTTCCCGCCGCCTCGCTCCCGTCCAGCGTCACCGGTGTCTCCCGGACGCTCAGAGCGTAGAGCCGGCCGTCCTCGCCCGCCAGCAGCAGTTCTCCCGTCTCGGCGCCGTCCGCGATCCGGGCCTCCAGCCGGGCGGCTGCCTCCTCCGGCGCGGCGGCCTGACCGGGCGTCTCCTCCGCGGTCTCGGCAGCGCACCCTGCCAGCAGGAGCAGGCTGATACAAACAGGTGAGAAACAGGTCCAAAGTTTCACGTTTTTGTCCTCCTTTTTGTTTTTAGACGAAAGAAGGTAAATTTTGTTTCCTGTTTTCTCAAATTTTTTCTTGACAACCGTAAAGGAATGGATATACTAAACTTATGCTTAACAAGTAAACTTTTATAAAGGGGGGCGGCGCTATGACCCAGCGGGAGCGGGAACTGCTCAACTGGATCGCCGAAAATCCGCTGATCTCCCAGCAGGAGCTGGCGGAAAAGGCGGGGATCACCCGCTCGTCGGTGGCGGTCCACATCTCCAACCTGATGAAGAAGGGCTATATCGCGGGCAGGGGCTACGTCCTGCGCTCCGCCTCCTACGCTGCTGTGGTGGGAGGCGTGAACATGGACATCGGGGGCCGCGCCGCCGCGCCGCTGGTGATGGCCGACTCCAATCCCGGGCAGGTGCGGATGAGCCTGGGGGGCGTGGGGCGGAACATCGCCCACAACCTGGCTCTGCTGGGGGCCGACGTGCGGATGCTCACCGCCTTCGGCGACGACCTCTATGCCCAGAAGATCGCCGCCTCCTGCGGGGAGCTGGGGATCGACATCTCCCAGGCCCTTCAGGTCCCCGGAGCGGCCACCTCCACCTATTTGTTTCTCTCCGGCCCGGACGGGGACATGGCCCTGGCGGTGAGCGACATGGACATCTACGACCACGTCACCCCGGCCTACCTCCAGTCCCGGCGGGCCCTTCTGGACAACGCCCAGCTGATCGTCATCGACACCAACATCCCGGCCGAGTCCATCCGCTGGCTGTGCGAAAATATCCGGGTCCCCATCTTTGCCGACCCGGTCTCCACCGCCAAGGCGGTGCGGCTCAAGCCGGTGCTGGGAAAGCTCCACACCCTCAAGCCCAACCGCATGGAGGCAGAGCTCCTCTCCGGGGTGGCCATCACCGACAGCGCCAGCCTGGAAAAGGCCGCCAAGGTCCTGCTGGACACCGGACTGCGCCGGGTATTTCTCTCTCTGGGAAAGGACGGGGTCTACGCCGCCGACCGCAGCGGCGCGCTGCGTCTGCCCTGCTGTCCGGCGGAGTCGGTGAACGCCACGGGGGCGGGGGACGCCTTCATGGCCGCGCTGGCCTGGGCTTATCTGGAGGGGACCGGTCTGGCCGACACCACCCGTCTGGCCCAGGCGGCCGCCGCCATCGCCCTGGAGGGGGCAGAGACCATCAATCCCGCGCTCAGCGCCCAGACCGTTCGGGCCAGGGCGGGGCTGTGAACCGGAATCCAATCACTCATTTTCAAATCAGGAGGAAATCGATATGAAGCTCAATCAATATCTGGACGTCGCCCCCGAGGTGGCCGAGGCCATTGCCCACAACAAGCCGGTGGTGGCGCTGGAGTCCACCATCATCTCCCACGGCATGCCCTATCCCCAGAATGTGGAGACCGCCCTCAAGGTGGAGGAGATCATCCGGGAGAACGGGGCCGTCCCCGCCACCATCGCCGTCATCGGCGGGCGGCTGAAGGCCGGCTGCTCCCGGGATGACATCGAGGTGCTGGGCAAAAAGGGCCACGACGTGGCCAAAGCCAGCCGCCGGGATCTGGCCGTGCTGGTGGCCCGGGGGGAGGACGGGGCCACCACCGTCACCACAACCATGATCATCGCCCACATGGCGGGCATCCGCGTCTTCGCCACCGGCGGCATCGGCGGGGTACACCGGGGGGCCGAGACCACCATGGACATCTCAGCCGACCTGGAGGAGCTGGCGCACACCCCTGTGATGGTGGTGTGCGCGGGAGCCAAGTCCATTCTGGATCTGGGGCTCACCCTGGAGTATCTGGAGACCCACGGCGTGCCCGTCATCGGCTACGGCACCAAGGAGCTGCCCGCCTTCTACACCCGGAAGAGCGGCTTTGCCGTGGACTACGAGATCGACACCCCCGCCGAGCTGGCCCGGGCGTTCCACGTCCAGCAGGAGCTGGGCCTGGGGGGCGGCATGCTGGTGACCAACCCCATCCCCGAGGCGTTCTCCATGGACCCGGCGGTCATCAACGCCGCCATCGACGAGGCCATTGCCCAGGCCGCCGCCCGGGGGATCCACGGCAAGGAGACCACCCCCTTCCTCCTGGCCAAGGTCAAAGAGCTCACCGGCGGCGACTCCCTGGACTCCAACATCCAGCTGGTGTTCAACAACGCCCGTCTGGCCGCCCGCACCGCCGCGGAGCTGAGCGCACTGTAAAGTGCGCCTTTCCCGCTGCGGGGATCGCTCTGTCGGGTTCGTTCGATCAGGTTTGTTCTATTTGGTTCGTTAGTGGGCGGTTTTCGGCCCGTCGGAGAGGCGGTTTTCCGCCCCGTACCCACAATGCGGATGCCGCCCCGAAGGGCGGCATCCGTTTTTTCGACGGAGCTCGAAGGGTCACTGCCGAACGGCCAGACAGCAGTTTACCCGCTCCTCCGCCGCCATGGGGGCCTCCGGGTGGGCGGCGTTGCAGGATCGAAAAACCCGGTCCGTGAGCTCTGCCGGACCGGGGTGCTCGTAGGCCAGAAAGCCTGTCCCGGCCAGCAGGCGCTCCGGCTCGCCCCGGGTGTAGGCCCCCCGCATCTCTTCTCCGGCGGCCCGGGCCAGCTCGGCCTGCTCCGGGGCCGCGGCCGCCCGGACCGGGTAGTCGAAGGCCAGGGCGCTGCCCCTGGGCATCCGGGCGGAGAGAGCTGCCAAAAGGCCGTTGAATTCCTCCGGCGAAAGGTAGCAGACCAGCCCCAGCAGGGAGCAAAAGGAGCGCGCCCGCGCATCAAAGCCTGCCTCTTCCAGCGCCCGGGGCCAGTTCGGATCGGACAGGTCGGCGGGGACGAGACGCAGATTTTCCGGCGGAACGGTGCCCGCCCGGGCCAGGGCGTTCTCGGCAAAGGCGGCCCGGGCCAGCGGGGTGGGGGCCAGCCGGCGGCGGACCGCTCAGTTCACGGCCTCCGCCCGGCTTCCGGAAAATCCGGGACAGAAGCAGCCGATCCCACCCGCCAGGGAACCGGCGACGGCGTCGTATTCCGCTTTTCCCAACAGGGCCTCCGCCATGGAGTCGTCAAAAATTTTGGGCTCCGTCTCCCGGGCGTGACAGGCCCTGGCAAAAGCGCTCACCCGCGCGGTCATGCTGCTGTTTTCCATGTTTCATCACCTCATCCATTCTTCTTACACCCGTTTCCGATTTGGAACAAGACTTGAAATAAAACCCAATTTGTGGTATCATAAAAACAGAAAATGAGAAAAAAATGCGCCCGAGGGCGCTGTTTTTTTGGAAAGGTCGTTTTCGCATGGATCCTGTCAGAGTGCAGCGGGTCACCGCCCGCATGAAAGAGGCGGGGCTGGAGCAGATCCTGGTCACCGCCACTACGTCCCTTTTCTACCTCACCGGCCACTGGGTGGAGCCCCATGAGCGGATGATCGCCCTCTGGCTCACCGCCGACGGCAGAGCGACCCTCTTCGGCAATGAGATCTTCGGCCTGACCTCCGCTCCCGACCTGCCCTTCGTCTCCCACAAAGACGGGGAGGACCCGGTGGCCGGTCTGGCCGGGGCCGTCCGCCCCGGGAAGCTGGGCATCGACAAGTTCTGGTACAGCAAATTCCTGATCGGACTCATGGCCCGCCGCCCGGATGTGACCCCGCTGGAGGGCTCCTTCCCGGTGGATCTGTGCCGGATGACCAAGGACGGCGCCGAGCGGGACGCCATGCGCCGCGCCTCGGCCCAAAACGATCAGGTGGTGGCCGCCGCCATCGGCGCGGTCCATGCCGGCGTCCGGGAAAACGAGCTGGCAGCCCTGGTCAACCGGGAGTTCCTGTCCCGGGGGGCCGACTGCGAGGGCACTCAGCTGGTGTGCTTCGGCCCCAACGGCGCAGACCCCCACCACAGCGGGGATTCCACTGTGTTAAAGCCGGGGGACAGCATCATCTTCGACATCTTCACCCCCATCTCCCGCTACTGGTGCGACATGACCCGCACTGTGTTTTACAAGACCGTCAGCGACCGGCAGCGCCGGGTCTATGAGCTGGTGCGCAGGGCCAACGCCGCCGCCGAGGCCGCTGTGCGCCCCGGCGTGCCGCTCTCCGAGCTGGACGGCATCGCCCGGGGGATCATCGCCGACGGGGGCTTCGGCCCCTGCTTCACCCACCGGCTGGGCCACGGCTGCGGCATCGACTGCCACGAGCCTCCCGACGTCTCCGGGGCCTCCGAGGCCGTCTGCCGCCCCGGCATGGTCTTTTCCGTGGAGCCGGGCATCTATCTCCCAGGGGAATTCGGTGTGCGCATCGAGGATCTGGTGATGGTCACGGAGGACGGCTGTGAGGTGCTCAACCAATATCCCAAAGAGCTTCAGGTCATCGGAGACTGAGGGGGCTCAAACGGAGGCCTGGTCGGAAGCGGGAGCCCATCCGGAACGGTGGACTCCCGCTTCTTTTGCTAGATATAGATTTTTTGAAATTCTTATCTACTACATATTGATTTTCTGGCTGCCTTCGTTTATACTTAGGAATGTCTTAACCACCCACATAGAAAGAGGAGCTTGCCATGAAGATCATCAAACGAAGCGGTGTCGAAGTCGCTTTTGATTCCGAAAAGATCGCTGCTGCCGCCGCCAAAGCCAACGCTGCCACCACCGGGGCCCGGGAGCTTACCCCCGGCCAGATCCGGGGCCTTGCCGACCGGGTGGAGGCCGCCGCCTCCGCCATGAGCCGCACCCTGTCGGTGGAGGAGATCCAGGAGCTGGTGGAGACCGAGCTGATGAAGGAGGGGGCCTATGAGACCGCCAAGCGGTACATCCGCTACCGGTACACCCGCTCCCTGGCCCGGGCCGCCAACACCACCGACGAGCAGATCCTCACCCTCATCGAGAGCAACAACGAGGAGGTCAAGCAGGAGAACTCCAACAAGGATCCCAAGGTCAACGCCGTCCAGCGGGACTACATGGCGGGCGAGGTGTCCAAGGACATCACCCGCCGCATCCTCCTGCCCCAGGAGATCGTGGAGGCCCATCAGCAGGGCATCATCCACTTCCACGACATGGACTACTTCGCCCAGCACATGCACAACTGCGACCTGGTGAATCTGGAGGACATGCTGCAAAACGGCACCGTCATCTCGGGCACCATGATCGAAAAGCCCCACTCCTTCTCCACCGCCTGCAACATCGCCACCCAGATCATCGCCCAGGTGGCCTCCAACCAGTACGGCGGGCAGTCCATCTCCCTGGCCCACCTGGCTCCCTTTGTGGATGTCTCCCGGAAGAAGATCCGCCGGGACGTCATGGAAGAGTGCAGGCTTCTCAACGACGGGGCAGTGAATGAGGACGCCGTCTCCCGGATCGTGGAGAAGCGCCTGCGGGAGGAGATCCGCAAGGGCGTGCAGACCATCCAGTACCAGGTGGTCACCCTCATGACCACCAACGGCCAGGCCCCCTTCATCACCGTGTTCATGTATCTGGGAGAGGCCAAGAGCGAGCAGGAGAAGCAGGATCTGGCGGTCATCATTGAGGAGACCTTGCTCCAGCGCTATGAGGGTGTGAAGAACGAGACGGGCGTCTACGTCACCCCCGCTTTCCCCAAGCTCATCTATGTGCTGGAGGAGGACAACATCCACGAGGATTCCCCCTACTGGTACCTCACCGAGCTGGCCGCCAAGTGTACCGCCAAGCGGCTGGTGCCCGACTACATCTCCGAAAAGAAGATGAAGGAGCTCAAGGAGGGCAACTGCTTCCCCGTCATGGGCTGCCGCTCCAACCTCTCCCCCTGGAAGGACGAGAACGGCAATTACAAGTTCTACGGCCGGTTCAACCAGGGTGTGGTCACCATCAACCTGGTGGATGTAGCCCTCTCCTCCGGCGGGGACATGGACGCCTTCTGGAGAATCTTCGACGAGCGGCTGGCGCTCTGCTACCGGGCCCTCATGTGCCGCCACGAGCGGCTCAAGGGCACCTTGTCCGACGCCGCCCCCATCCTCTGGCAGTACGGGGCCATCGCCCGGCTGAAGAAGGGAGAGCCCATCGACAAGCTCCTCTACGGCGGCTACTCCACCATCTCCCTGGGCTACGCCGGCCTCTGCGAGTGCGTGCGGTACATGACGGGAAAGTCCCACACCGACCCCTCGGCCACCCCCTTTGCTCTCCGGGTCATGGAGCACATGAACGAGGCCTGCACCCGCTGGAAAAAGGAGACCTCCATCGGCTTCGGCATCTACGGCACTCCCCTGGAGTCCACCACCTACCGCTTTGCCAAGTGCCTCCAGAAGCGGTTCGGGATGATACCCGGCGTAACCGACAAGGCGTATATTACAAACAGCTATCACGTTCACGTCACGGAGCACATCGATGCCTTCGACAAGCTGGCCTTTGAGGCGCAGTTCCAGGCCCTCTCCACCGGCGGAGCCATCAGCTATGTGGAGGTTCCCAACATGCAGAACAACCTTCCCGCGGTGCTGTCCATCATCCGGTTCATTTACGACAATATCATGTACGCCGAGCTGAACACCAAGTCGGACTACTGCCAGGTGTGCGGCTTTGACGGGGAGATCCAGATCGTGGAGGACGACGGAAAGCTGGTGTGGGAGTGCCCCCACTGCCACAACCGGGATCAGGACAAGATGAACGTGGCAAGAAGGACCTGCGGCTACATCGGCACCCAGTTTTGGAACCAGGGCCGCACCCAGGAGATCAAGGAGCGGGTGCTCCATCTATGAATTACGGCAATATCAAACGCCGGGACATCGCCGACGGCGTCGGCGTGCGCACCACCCTCTTTGTCTCCGGCTGCACCCACCACTGCAAAAACTGCTTCCAGCCCGAGACCTGGGACTTCGCCTACGGCCGCCCCTTTACCGCCGGGACCGAGGCCGAGCTGCTGGATGAGCTGTCCCACGACTTCATCGACGGGCTGACCCTCCTGGGGGGCGAGCCCTTTGAGCCGGACAACCAGCGCGCGCTGCTCCCCTTTCTCCGCCGCCTGCGCGCCGCGCTGCCGGGCAAGACGGTGTGGGCCTACTCGGGCTACACCCTGGAGGAGCTGACCGGGGCGGTACCCTCCCGGGCCCGGTGCGAGGTCACGGACGAGATGCTCTCTTTCGTCGATGTGCTGGTGGACGGGGAATTTGTGGAGGCCCTCAAGGACATCACCCTGCGCTTCCGGGGCTCGTCCAACCAGCGGATCATCGACCTGCCCGCCACCCGGGCGGCGGGTCGGGTGGTCCTCTGGGACAAATAAATCAGGTGTGTGCGGCCGCTCGCCGGGAACCTTCCCGGCGGGCGGCCTTTTTCTGTTCCGCGCCCTGTAAAAATTTTGTTCCTTTCCATCGAAAAGTGGTATACCCAAAAACAATTTGACCGAAACGGCACGAAAAGAGGAACTCCCATGCGGTCGCTGCTCAAAAAAGACCCGGTACTCCGCATTCTCCCCTGGGGCGCCGCGCTGGCCGGGGCGGCGGCCGCCGCGGACCGTGCGCGGCCTCTGGCCTATCTGGGGGGCCTTTACCGCCCTCAATGGGATGCTGCTGGCGCTGCTCTGGGGCGCTGTGGCGTTTATTCCCGGAATGATGCCCTGAGTGCCCCTGAAAAAAGCCGCCCCCGAAGAGATCTCCGCACTCGGCGGAGCCCTTCGGGGGCATTTTTTATTTTGTGGGGAGTCAATTTTCCCTTTGCTTGTCCTGGTACCACTTCCAGCTCATGAAGGCGGTCAGGACGATCCCGCCCAGCAGGAGGGCCAGGAACACCCAGAAAAAGACCTTTTCGGGGGCAAAAAGACTGAGGAGAACGGCGGCCAGACCGGTGATGAAAAACACATAGCCGCCCATGCGCTGCGTTTTGTTCCACACGTCGGGATCGGCCAGAGCCCAAGGGGTGCGGCAGCCGATAAAGTAGTTGCTTTTGAGCTTGCCCATCATGTTGCCTATGAAGAGAAACAGGACCCCGATGAGCAGCCCGGTCGCCCGGCCCACGTTGATCCGGCCGGGGTAAAAGGTCTCGGAAAGGGTGATGGCCGTCAGCACCAGCAGGAGCAAAGGAAGGGCCATGCTGAAGGTGTCGTACCGGCCCTGAAATTTCTCATAGTTGGCCCGCCGCGGGTCAATGCGGGGAAGAAACTGGAACAGCAGAGCCAGAGCCGGGGAGAGGGCGGCGAGAAGCCACAGGTTCCAGGCCGGAGCGTAATCCACTGTCCCGTCCAGGTTCCAGTGGATGGGCACCTGGGCCGGCAGGCGGGAGGCACAGGCCATCACCAGCGCCGCCGGCAGCAGGGATAAAATCCACATGATACAAATGGCGCGTTTATTTTTCATGGTGTTTTTCTCCTCTCAGACCGGCTACCCAGCCGGTGATCTCGTCCAGCACGGACACATTGAGCTCGTAGTAGATATATTTTCCCCGCCGGTCATCGCTGACCAGCCCCGCCTCCTTCAGCACCGACAGGTGGTGGGAGACGGTGGCTCCCGTCATGTCGAACCGGGAGCCGATCTCCCCGGCGGTCTTCGCCCCGTCCTTCAGAATGTCCAGAATGGCCCGCCGAGTGGGGTCGCTCAGGGCCTTGAAGGTCTCCTGAAAGCTCATGGACTCACCTCTCATTTTGAAATCTGTCTAAATGATAGCAGGAAAGAGGCGCGCTGTCAAGAAGAAATTTAGACCAGCGTCTAAATGTTAAAAGCACAGAAATGCCTGGAGCGCTCAGGGCCGCGGGGGGGCAGTCCAGGAAAGGGGACTGTGCCGCAAAACTTTTGGGCGTAAATTTCATTAGTTGTATTGCATACGATGGAAAATCGTGTTACCATAAGCGTGTGGTTAGAACATACGTTCTATTTTCGAGAGAGGAGGATGTCGGCATGAGAGAGCAAAAAAACCGGCCGACCCTATTGGTCGACCGGTTTGGTGGAGGAGGGTGGATTCGAACCACCGAAGCGATACGCAACAGATTTACAGTCTGCCCCATTTGGCCACTCTGGAACTCCTCCGTATGAAGTTGTGGAGCTGGTGGACGGACTTGAACCCCCGACCTGCTGATTACAAATCAGCTGCTCTACCAACTGAGCTACACCAGCGTGGCTGTCCAACAGCAGTGATTATTCTATCAGAACAACGGGAGGTTGTCAAGAAAAAAGTTGTACATTTTTCAAATGTGGAAAAAGGTGGGGAAACGCGCCTGTCTCAGCCCGCTGCGGGATCCCCAGAGAGAGGAGCCTGCGGCCTGGTGCCGGCGCTGCCGGGGAGAGATCTATGGGGAGGCGTCTCCCCTGTGCCCAAGCTGTCAGGCAGAGGAACAAGAGAGGGAGGACAAGAGATCGGAATGACACTCAGGCAAATGTCGAAGAGCTATCGCATCCAGGCCGACGTGCTGCGCCACCGGATCCAGGTGGTCGCAGAACTGCCCGCCCGAACCGGGGCGGAGCGGAGGCGGAAGGCCGACCGGCTGAGGTTGCTGGAGACCATGCGCCGGGAGGCGCGGGATGTGGCGGTGATCTGCGAACGATACTATGAGAGGGGGTACCGGAAGAATGAGCGGTACGCGATATAGGAGAGGCGGCCTTTACGCTGCGGATATGGCCCGGTATGCCCGGATGATCTCGGAGGAGAACACCAACGCCGAGGAGCTGGACCGGAGCAAGGTGGCCCTCTGGCGGGCCCTCCACGAGGACGTGACCCAGCGGCAGCGGCAGTACCTGCTGCTCTACTACGGGGAGGGGCTCAACATGAGCGAGATCGGAGACCGTCTGGGGGTGGACAAGTCCACGGTCTCCCGTACCATCAAGCGGGGGGAGGCCAGACTGCGGCGGTGCCTGCGGTACGGCGCAAAACGCTTTTTGCTGGAGGAACGGCCCCTGTAAAGGGGAGAAGCTTTGAGACAAATGGCGGGCTGCTTACAAAAAAATTGAAATGGGTCAATTTGAGAAAAGAATTGACAGGAGGAAAAAAGGCAGTATTCTGTTGACACACAGCAAAGGCGCGTGTCCTGCAAAGTTGCGGACACGCGCCTTTTTGCATTTTCAAAGAGGAAATATTTCATATTGAGATACTGAAAGCCACTTCCCCGCCGGGACGGCATGGGGCCCTGGGTGTCCCAGACGGTCGGATCCTGTCGGGAAAGTCAATGGGCAAAACAGACAAAACGTTTTATTTTGAGACGATTTTACTAGACTCGTTGGTCAAAATGTCGATTTGAGCCGATATTACACTGTTTAAACCGCTGAAACCGGTCAAAACCACTTGAATCTGCGGAAATGACATGCGATAATTCATCGTAAGAAGAGAAAAGGGAGTCTCAAAATGAGACTTCAAATGAAGATCCAAGGGGAATGATAAAGTATGGACCAAAAAGTTTACCAAAACTGTGTGGCGATCTTAAAAGAGGAACTGGTGCCCGCGCTGGGCTGTACCGAGCCCATCGCGGTAGCTTACGCCGCCGCCAGAGCGCGGCAGGCACTTGGCTGCATGCCGGAGAAAATGACCGCCGAGTGCAGCGGGAATATCATTAAAAATGTCAAGGGCGTCATCGTTCCCACCACCGGAGACCTGCGGGGAACCCGGGCAGCTGCCATCCTGGGCGCGGTGGGAGGAGACCCCGACCGGGAGCTGGAGGTGCTCACCTCGGTGAAACCCGAGGATGTGGACCGGGTCCGGGTCCTGTTGGAGCAGGGCCTGTGCGAGGAGAAGCTGCTGGACACCCCGGCCAAGCTACATATCATCATCCGGATGTCCGGCGGGGGGCACACTTCCATGGCCGAGATCATCCACAGCCACGCCAATGTGGTCCGGGTGGAGCGGGACGGCAAGGCGTTGGTGGACGTTCCCCACACCGAGGAAGAGGGGGAGGAGGAGGGGGCCGACCGCGGCTGTCTTTCCATCGCCAACATCCTCCGTTTTGCCGAAGAGGCGGATCTGGACGACGTCAGAGAGGTGCTCGACCGCCAGATCGAGTACAACACCGCCATCTCCAAGGCGGGCCTGGAGGAGGGCTACGGCGCCCAGGTGGGAGCCACTCTGCTCAGTCTCTATGGCGACGACGTGAAGATTCGGGCCCGGGCCGCCGCCGCCGCCGGGAGCGATGCCCGCATGAGCGGCTGTGAACTGCCGGTGGTCATCAATTCGGGCAGCGGCAACCAAGGCATGACGGTCTCTCTGCCGGTCATTGAGTACGCCAAGGCCCTGGGGGCCGACCGGGAGAAGCTCTATCGGGCTCTGTGTGTCAGCAACCTTACCGCAATCCACCAGAAGGCCAAGATCGGCAAGCTCTCCGCCTACTGCGGCGCGGTGAGCGCCGCCACCGGCGCGGGGGCGGGGATCTGCTACCTCTGCGGCGGCGGGGAAGAGGAGATCGAGAAGGTCATCGTCAACACCCTGGGCAACGTCTCCGGCATCGTCTGCGACGGCGCCAAGCCCTCCTGCGCGGCCAAAATCGCCTCCAGCGTGGACGCCGCCATCCTGGCGGTGAGCATGGCCATGAAGGATCGTTACTTCCGTCCCGGCGAGGGGATCGTCAAGGAGGGCGTGGAGGCCACCGTGGAGAGCGTGGGCCAGCTGGCCCGCGAGGGCATGCGGGAGACCGACAGCGAGATCCTGAAGATCATGGTGGGCTGAAGTCAGCTCCACCCCGACCGTGTTCATTCCGGCACGGGAAACCGCGCCCGATTGAAATAGCCTTAAGAAACGCCAGTCAAAAAATCGAAATTGAGAAAGGAGATGGCCGCCTGGAAGCTCCGGCGGCCAACGCAGACAATGAAAACGAATCTGAAACGCGCTCTTGGAATCATCCTCTCCTCTGCCCTCACCCTTTCCCTCCTCGCCGGCTGCGGCGGGAACAAGCCCGCCGAGTCTGCCGCTCCCGCCGAGTCCGCCGCGGCTGAGTCCGGCGCCCCCGCCGCCAGCGGCGCTCCCATCAAGATTGCGGTTGCCGCCCCCATGACCGGCGACAACGCCGAGTACGGCCAGGGCTTCTACAACGCCGCCGTGATGAAGGCGGAAGAGTGGAACGCCAAGGGCGGTGTGCTGGGCGGCCGTCAGGTCGAGATCGTCCAGTACGACGACAAGAACTCCTCTGAGGAAGCTGCCTCCATCGCTCAGAAGATCGTCTCCGAGGGCGACATCGCCGGCGTCATCGGCCACTTCGCCTCCGGCGTGTGCATGACTGCCGCCCCCGTGTATCAGGAGAACAAGATCATTGAGATCTCCCCGTCCTCCTCTCACCCCGACTACTCCGGCATCGGCGACTACATTTTCCGCAACAACACCGTCATCAACGTGGAAGCTGCCGCCGGCCTTGACATCGCCGTCAACGACCTGGGCAAGAAGAACATCGGCATCATCTCCATCAAGACCGACTGGGGCACCAACACCGCCAAGATCGTCAACGAGCTCGTGGCGGGCATGGCCGACACCGGCGCCAAGGTCGTGGCCCACGAGGAAGTCATGGAGGGCTCCGACGACTACTCTCCCGCCATTGCCAAGCTGGACGCCGCCGGCGCCGACGTGGTGATCTGCGTGAGCATGTACTCCACCCTGGCTCCTGTGGCCAAGCAGTATAAGCAGGTCAACCCCGACATCGCCATCGTGGGCTTCTCCAACGCCTACACCCAGCAGCTGTTGGAGCTGGGCGGCGACGCCGTGGAGGGCGTTTGCTTCCCCGTCATCTTCTACTCCGGCTCCGACGATCCCGCCGTCAAGACCTATGTGGAGACCTACAAGGAGAAGTACGGCGCGCAGCCCAGCGCTCTGACCTCTCAGGCCTATGACTCCGTCGGTATGCTCCTCACCGCCATCGAGAGTGCCGGTACCACCGACTCGGCCAAGGTCCGCGACGAGCTGGCCAAGATCGACTATCCGGGCGTCACCGGCGAGACCACCTTCAACGACATCGGCGACGTGCAGAAGAGCTTTGTCAAGCTCACCATCAAGGACGGCCAGTTCGCGGAGGCCAGTTTCTAATTCCCGCCTTTCTGAAACAAGCCGTTATTTCTTAAGGCTAATCTCCAGGCTGTGCGGGCGGCGGGGCGGATGCTTCCGCTCCGTCGCCGGCCTTCCGGAGAGCGCCTGTGTCGCGCCGGGCGCTCGGTGAAGGCCGCTTCGCGCTGCGTGAATGTCAAATAGAAAGGAGTATTGCGGAAACGGCCCGCAATCGTGGCGGAAGTGCTTATTGTACAACAAGTCCTCAACGGCCTGGCCCTGGGCATGGCGTATGCGCTCATCGCGGTCGGTTACTCCCTGGTATTCGGTATCCTAAGGCTGGTCAATTTCTCCCATGGCTCCATTTATGCCTTCGGCGCCCATGCGGCGCTCCTGTTCGTCGGATTTGAGTTCGGCGTCCTGCCCGCCATCCTGCTGAGCATGGTGTGCACAGGCCTGCTGGGCATCCTCATTGACAAGGCGGCCCTGGAGCCCCTTCGCAAGAAGAACTCGGTCCCCATCGCGGCCCTTATCACCACCATCGGCGTCTCCAACATCATTCAAAACCTGTTGATGATCTGGTTCGGCAGTGAGAAAAAAGCGTTCCCCGCAGTGTTCAACCTTCCCATGATCGAGATCGGCGGCTTCCGGATCCAGTCCACCCAGCTCATGATGTGCGTGGTGTCTCTGATCCTTCTGCTGGTGCTGACCCTGGTCATCAACAAGACCAAGATCGGCCTTGCCATGCGGGCCACCGAACAGAACCCCAAGGCGGCCAAGCTCATGGGCGTCAACGTCAACTTTGTCATCTCCTTCACCTTCTTCCTGGCGGGCGCCTCCGCGGCCATCGCCGGCGGACTCATCAGCGGCTATTATCAGATCGTCTATCCCGGCATGGGCTTCATGGCCGGTCTGAAGGCCTTCGCAGCCTCGGTCCTGGGCGGTATCGGCTCGCTGCCCGGCGCTGTGGTGGGCGGATTGGTGGTGGGTGTGTCCGAGTGCCTGGCGGCAACCTTTATCAACTCCACCTACCGGGATTCCGTCGCCTTTATCATTCTGATCGTGGTGCTGATCGTCCGGCCCACCGGACTCTTCGGCAAGAAAGGGATCACAAAGGTGTAAGGTATGACGAAATTAAATGAGAAAAAGACCGAGGGAACGGGCTTCATCTTCCAGATGGAATCCTTCCTCGACAAATACAAGCTCCCCGTGTGCATTGCGGGGGCGGCTCTGCTGCTGGCGGTACCGGCCTTCGGCTTCAGCCAGTATCTCATGCGGATCTTTATCATGATCGGCATCTACTCTATTCTGGGCATGGGCCTGAACATCCTCACCGGCTACACCGGCCTTGTCTCCCTGGGCCACGCGGGCTTCTTCGCCATCGGCGCGTACACCTCGTCGCTGCTGATGCTGCGGCTCAATGTGCCCTTTCTGGCCGCCATGATCTGCGCGGCCTGTCTCACCGGCGCGGTGGGCCTGCTGCTGGGTCTGCCCTCCCTGCGGCTCAGCGGCAGCTACCTGACCATTGTCACCCTGGGCTTCGGTGAGATCGTCAAGATGATCATCGTCAACTGGGACGCGGTCACCAACGGCACTCTGGGTCTGAAGAACATCCCCAAGCCCGCCTTCTTCGGCGTCAGCATGACCCTGGCCAACAACGGGCTCTATTACACGATGCTGATCATGGTGTTTCTGGTGGCGGTGGCCAGCATGGCCATCATCCGCTCCAACACCGGCCGGGCGTTCCAGGCCATCAAGGAGGACGAGATGGCCGCCACCATGATGGGCATCCGCACCATGCGCTACAAGGTGCTGGCCTTCGTGATCTCCGCCTTCATCACCGGCATTGCCGGCGCGTTCTACGCCACCCTGGTGGGCTTTATCGACGCCAACTCCTTCACCTTTGACGTCTCCACCCTCATCATCTCGGTGGTCATCGTGGGCGGCATGGGCACCATGCGCGGCATGTTCCTGGGCGCGGCCCTCCTTATCGCCTTCCCGGAAGTCTCCCGCTCCCTCATGGAGTACCGCTTCGTGGTCTACGGCCTGCTGCTGGTGGTGATGATGCGCTTCCGTCCTCAGGGCCTGCTGGGCTGGAAGTCCCAGATGCCCTACAAGCTCTCCAAACGGGCCAAGGCGCTCCTGGCCGGGAAAAATGAGCCGGCCCAGACGGCCAACGGTTGAAAGGAGGAGCGGAAAATGGCATTTCTTGAAGTGAAGGGCATCACCAAGGTTTTCGGCGGACTGGTGGCCGTGGACAACGTCACCTTCCACGTGGACCGGGGGGAGATCGTCTCCATCATCGGCCCCAACGGCGCGGGCAAGACCACGGTGTTCAACATGCTCACCGGTGTCTACGAAATCGACCAGGGTGAGATCATCTTCGACGGCAAGCCCATCCACAATCACGCACCTCAGGAGATCGTGAAGGCGGGTATCTCCCGCACGTTCCAGAACATCCGGCTTTTCCCCAACCTACGGGTCATTGAGAACGTGCTGGTGGGCACCCACATCCACACCAAGTACAACTTTTTTTCCTCCCTCTTCCGTACGCCGCGTTTTCAGGAGGAGGAGGCGCAGCTCACCGTCAAGGCCATTGAGATCCTGGAGTCCATCGGCCTTGGAGATCAGGTGAACAATTACGCCCGCAACCTGCCCTACGGCGACCAGCGGAAGATCGAGATCGCCCGGGCCATTGCCACCGACGCCAGGATCATTCTTCTGGACGAGCCGGCGGCGGGCATGAACCCCCAGGAGTCGGAGGAACTGCTCCGCTTCATCCGGGAGCTGCGGGACAAGGGCTACACCATCATCCTCATCGAGCACGACATGAGCGTGGTGATGAACATCTCCGACCGGATCTATGTCATCGACCACGGCAAGCAGATCGCCGAGGGGCTGCCGGCGGAGATCGCCTCCAACGAGCAGGTCATTGAGGCCTACCTGGGAGGGGTGAAGAAAGATGCTTAAGATCGAGGGACTGCACACCCATTACGGCAACATCCACGCCCTCAAGGGCATCGACATGGAAATCGACGACGGGGAGATCGTCTCCCTCATCGGCTCCAACGGCGCGGGCAAGTCCACCACCCTCAACACCATTGCCGGACTGATCCACGCCTCCCAGGGGAAGATCACCTTCCGGGGCAAGGACATCACCAACGTGCCGGCCTACAAGCTGGTGGATCAGGGCATGAGCCTCTCTCCCGAGGGGCGCGAGGTCTTTGCCGCCCTTACCGTCCAGGAAAACCTCCGCCTGGGGGCCTATTCCAAAAAGGACAAGGGGGCCATCGACGCCTCCTTCCAGCGGGTCTACGACCTCTTTCCCCGGCTCAAGGAGCGCATCAATCAGCAGGCGGGCACCCTCTCCGGCGGCGAGCAGCAGATGCTGGCCATCGGGCGGGCCCTCATGAGCGAGCCCAGGCTCCTGCTGCTGGATGAGCCCTCTCTGGGCCTGGCCCCCAACATCGTCCAGCAGATCTTCGGCCTCATCACCGACATCAACCGGCAGGGAACCACCATCCTGCTCATCGAGCAGAACGCCAATATGGCTCTGTCGGTCTCCAACCGGGCCTACGTGCTGGAGACCGGGCGGATCTCCATGAGCGGCGACGCCCATGAGCTGGCCGACGACTCCCGAGTGAAAAAGGCGTATCTCGCCATGTAACGCTGCAAGGAGGCAACGAAATGAAGAAAATCATCAACGACCCCGCGAAAGTGGTCTCCGAGACCCTGATGGGCATGGAGAAGGCGCATCCCTCTCTGAAGTACACCCCCGACTTGGAGGTCATCTCCCGCCGGGAAAAGACCCCCGGCAAGGTGGGCGTGGTCTCCGGCGGAGGCTCCGGCCACGAGCCGGCCCACGCCGGCTATGTGGGCAAGGGCATGCTGGATGCCGCCGTGGCGGGCAACATGTTCTCCTCTCCCAGCCCCGACCGGATCATCAAGGGCATCGAGGAGGCCAACTCGGGCGCGGGCGTGCTGCTGGTCATCAAGAACTACTCCGGCGACATCATGAACTTTGAAATGGCCAAGGACATGGCCGAGATGGACGACATCCCCGTGGAGGCCGTGGTGGTCCGGGACGACGTGGCCGTGCCCGACTCCACCTATTCCACCGGCCGCCGTGGCATCGCGGGCACCGTGTTCGTTCACAAGATCGCGGGGGCCAAGGCCGAGACCGGCGCGCCTCTGGCTGAAGTGAAGGCGGCCGCCGAGAAGGCCATTGCCAATATCCGCTCCATGGGTATGGCCATGACCCCCTGCATCCTCCCCGCCGTGGGCAAGCCTGGCTTCTCGCTGGGCGACGACGAGATCGAGATCGGCATGGGTATCCACGGCGAGCCCGGCGTGGAGCGCACCTCCCTCAAGACAGCGGCCGAGGTGGCCCGGATCCTGCTGGACAAGATCCTGGCCGACTACGACTACACCGGCAGCGAGGTGGCTCTTCTGGTCAACGGCCTGGGCGGGACCCCTCTGGCCGAGCTCTACATCCTCAACAACGAGGTGCAGGCCCTGCTGGAAAAGGCCGGGGTCAGGGTCTACAAGACCTTTGTGGGCAACTACATGACCGCCATCGAGATGGCCGGCTGCTCCCTGACCCTGATGAAGCTGGACGATGAGCTGAAGGCCCTGCTGGACGCCCCGGCGGACACCCCGGCCCTCAAAGTGCTGTAAGGAGGCGCTGAAAATGGGATTTCAACTGACCACAAAGGATTACGTGGACTACATCAAAAAGGCGTATGACCTCATCCACGCCAACGGCGACTATGTCACCGAGCTGGACTCAGCCACCGGCGACGGCGACCACTGGACCAATATCAACATGGGTTTTGAAAAGCTGGTGGAGCTGGCCCCCGAGCTGGAGACCATGGACCTTTTCACCGCCTTCAAGAAGATCAGCATGACCATGATGAGCGTCATCGGCGGCAGCGGCGGCGTGCTCTACGGCAGCGCCTACATGGAGGCTGCCAAGACCGTCAAGGGCAAGGAGAGCTTGGGCAGCGCCGACGTGTGCGCCATTCTGGAGGCCATGATGAACGGTATCATGACCCGGGGCAAGTCCAAGCCCGGAGACAAGACCATGCTGGACACGCTGGCCCCCGCGGTGGCCTGCTATAAGGAATGCCTGGACAAGGGCACCGGCGAGCGGGAGACGCTGGAGCAGGTCAAAAAGGCCGCCGAGGCGGGCTATGAGAGCACCCGGGATATGGAAGCCATCCGGGGCCGGGCTTATTATCAGGCCAACAAGGGCCTGGGCCATCTTGACCCCGGCGCTGTGACCATGTATTATCAAGTTGCCACCCTCATGGACTGCATCGCGGCTAAGCTGGAGGGGTGACGGGGGTAAAAGGTAATGCTGCTGGCGAGGATCAAGGGAGCTCTTTCCAAATTTGCGAACACCATCTCCAAGACCCTGGATGTGGATGTCCTGATCGTGGACAGCAATCTCAAGGTGGTCGGCTCCACGTTTCGCTACTTTGACCAGTACGAGGTGATCCGGCGGGTGTCCATCATCGGCCAGTGCATCTCCACCCGGGAAGTGGTGGCCATCGAGGACCGGAGGAAGTTCGGCACCTGCCAGGCCTGCCCGGAATATGAGACCTGCGAGATGCGGGGACTGATTGCCGTGCCCATCTTTTATCGGGACACGGTGGTGGGGGCCATTGCGCTCATCATTCCCCAGCAGAAGGTAGCAAACATTTTCCGGGACGTGAACAACTCGGTGGAGTTCCTTCAGAATATGTCCGCGCTTCTCTCCAGCAAGCTTCAGGACAGCGACGACTACTCCGCTCTGGACGTCATCAAACAGGAGCGGGAGATCCTCATGGACGAGGTGGGGTATGCCATCGTCTCCACCGACAACCTGGGGGTCATCAACTATCACAACAAGCAGTTCTCCGAGTATTTCCGGCAGGAGAAGAACTGTGTGGGCAAGCCCATCTATGAGTTCGTCCCCCACCGGGTCATCACAGACTTCCTCAGCCGCCAGGTGCGGGCGGAGAATCAGCTGATCTTCATCGACAACGGCAGGGGATCCTTTTACGGACTGGCCACCTGCAGCGACATTGTCATCCGGGGCCAGCACACCGGGGCGCTCTTCATCTTCAAACCGGTCTCCCAGATCAACTCCGACTTTTCCGAGATCGTGCGGCCGGACACCAAGGCCACCTTTGCCCGCTATGAGGAACAGACCTTTCCGCGGGCAGTCACAGATGAGGCCAAGCGCCTGGCGGTGGGCGGGCAGACCGTCCTGATCCAAAGCGCTCCGGGCGCGGGGGAGAAGCTGCTGGCCCGGTGCATCCACAACTACTCCGACCGGAGCCACCTGAGTCTGGTCACCGTGGACTGCGGCTATGCCCGGGATCTGCGGGAGCAGATCATCTTCGGCGAACTGGGCCAGCTCCACCTGGCCCACGGGGGCACCGTGTACTTTCAGAATGTGGAGCTGCTGCCCTACTACCTCCAGGAAAAGCTGGTGGATTTTCTCCGGAGCGGCGTGCTCAACCACGAAAACGGCGGCCAGGTCCGGGTGGATGTGCGGGTCATCTGCTCCACCACCGCGGATCTGCATGCCATGACTGAGGCGGGGACGTTTCTGGAACCCCTCTACTACCGCATCTCGGAGCGCACGCTCACCATCCCTCCCATCCGGGAAGATCCGGAACAGCTGCGGCGCATGATAGAAAACGGGATCCGCTTTTACAGAAGCTGCTATCACAAGCCGGAACTGACCCTCTCCTCCCGGGCACTGGAGCGGCTGTGCCGCTGGGACTGGCCGGGAAACCTCACCGAGCTGGACCAGGCGCTGGATCAGCTGGTCCGCCGGGCGGAGCAGGAGATCACCGCCGACAGTTTGGAGCAGCTCCCCGCCTTTTCCAGGCAGAAGGTCCTGTCCGTGGAGGAGATGGAGCGGGAGCGGATCGGCGAGCTGCTGCGGCAACGCTATTCCAAAGAGGAGATCGCCCGCCTGCTGGGGATCAGCAGGGCGACCCTCTATCGTAAGATCAAGCAATACCAATTCCTATAAACCAATATAATAAAAAGGAGCGCATGATTATGATTAAGAACATTCCTGAGGACAGAGGCCAGCACATCAAGGACCTGCGCGACGCCATCGAGCACCGCGCCAGCTGGATGTATCTGCTTATCAAGGAAGCGCAGAAGAAGGGCCTGGACACCAGCTTTGCCCACGACGCCATCAAGGCCTGCGGCTGCTTCCACGGCGACAACAAGTACACTAAGACCGACGATCTCATGGCCTTTGCCCCTGAGTTTGCCAACCAGAACGTAGTGGACATTTTCCAGATGGACGTCAAGACCTCTCCCGAAGAGATGGCCATCGACTTCCACTACTGCCCCCTGGTATCCGCGTGGAAGAAGCTGGGCGCCACCGATGAGGAGTGCGCCGAGCTGTGCCAGATCGCCATGGACGGCGACCGGGGCATCGCCTCCACCTTCCCCCATTTTGAGTTTAACCTGGGCAAGACCATCGCCGCCGGCGACGACATCTGCGAGGTCCGCTTTAAGAAGGTCTGAGTACATCCTGCGAAGCAGTCATACAGAGGGGAGAGGCGGTTTCCGCCTCTCCCTTTTTGTGAGGCTTCTTTTGGGAATCAGGGAAGCAGGTTGAAAAAAGGGGGATTTTGTGGTATTATAAAAATAATGCGATCAAAAGGGTTAGGGAGGTGTGTCCATGGAGCTCAGTCAGAGTCAAAAGCAGACCCAGACACTTTCTCCTCAGATGATGCAGTCCATGAAGATCCTTCAGATGGGGATCCAGGAACTGCGGGAGTACATCGAGGAAGCGATCCAGGAGAATCCGGTGCTGGAGCTGCCGGAGCCCGGAGAGGAGATCCGCCGGGAAGAGGATTTTACCCGAAAGCTGGAGTGGCTGGAGGCCAACGACTGTCAGAACACCTATTACCATCGCCAGGACGCCGAGGGGGACGAAAACGATCCCCTGGCCAATGTGGGCTGTTTTCTGGACGAGGAGGAGGATCTGGAGCGATACATCCTCTCCCAGTTCATGGGGACCGATCTGGAGCCGGAGGTCATGCGGGGGGTGGAGTTCCTGGTCAGCCAGTTGGATCAGAACGGCTTTCTGGACGAGGAACTGCCCGCGCTGGCGGAGGCTGCGGGGCTGTCCCAGCAGGTGATCGGCCGGGCGCTCATCGAGCTTCAGGCGGCCGAACCTGCGGGCGTGGGCGCCCGGAGCCTCACAGAGTGCCTCCGGCTGCAGATCGAGCGCCGGGCGGGGGACCACCGGGTGGCCCTCATGGTGGTGGAGCGGTATCTGGACGAGCTGGCCAGGGCCCGTTACGGGCTCATCAGCCGGGAGCTCAACGTACCTGAGAAGGACGTGCGCGCCGCCTGCGATCTGATCCGGACCCTCAATCCCCGCCCCGCCACCGGCTTTGCCGCCCGGGAAAACCTGGTGTACATCACCCCAGACGTGCAGGTGGTGACTTTCCCCGATCACTTTGAGATCACCGCCAACGATACGCTGATCCCTCAGCTCAAGCTCAGCTCCTATTACAGCCAGCTGATGAAGGAGACCCAGGACCGGGAGGTCAAGGATTATCTGTCCGAAAAGGCCAATCAGGCCAAGTGGGTGGTGCGCAGCATCGACCAGCGGCGTTCCACCCTGCTCCAGTGCGCCCAGTGGGTGGTGGAGCGGCAGGAACTCTTTTTCCGCCAGGGGCCGGGCCATCTGCGTCCCCTGACCATGGGGGAGGTGGCCGACCAGATCGGCGTGCACGAGTCCACGGTCAGCCGGACAGTGCGGGACAAGTATCTCCAGTGCGACTGGGGGGTCTACCCCCTGAGCTACTTCTTCTCCCGCTCACTGGGGACCCAGGACGGCTCCCCCGAGGCGGCCAAGATCCTGCTCAAGCGTTTGGTGGAGGAGGAGGACAAACCCCTCTCCGACCAGAAACTGTGCGAGGAGATGGCCCGGAGGGGCTGCATCCTGTCCCGGCGGACGGTGGCCAAGTACCGGGAGGAGCTGAATATTCCAAACGCCTCCGGGCGGAAAAAATAAGAGCAAAGGCGGAAACCAATGAAGTATCAGGCCGTTTTTTTCGATTTTGACTATACGCTTGGAGATGCCACGGCCTCCATTTATGAGGGCTTTGCCTACGCGTTCTCCCAGATGGGCTATCCGGCCCCTGGGCTGGAGGAAGTGCGGCGCACGGTGGGCCACATACTGGAGGATGAGTTCACCATGCTCACCGGAGAGGACGATCCGGCCCGGCGGGCGGAGTTCCGCCGCTGGTTCCAGGAGAAGGTGGGAGACACCCAGGCGGAAAAGACCGTCCTGCTCCCCGGTGCGGAGGAGCTGCTGCGGGCCCTCCGGGGTGCGGGGGTGAAGGTGGGGGTGGTCACCAGCAAGCGGGCGACCACTCTGGAAAAGATCCTGACGCGCTATGGGCTGACCGAGCTGATGAACTATACCGTGGGCGGAGAAAACGTCAGGTGTCCCAAGCCCGACCCCGAGGGACTCAATGGAGGGATGGCCGCCCTGGGGGTGGGCCCCGCCAATGTGCTCTACTGCGGAGATACGGTCATCGACGCCGAGACGGCCCGGCGGGCCGGAGTGGATTTTGCGGCCGTTTTGAACGGCACCACCCCCGCCGGAGACTTTACAAACTATCCCAGCGTCCATATCTCTCCGGACCTCCCCGATCTGCGGGCCTGGCTCGGATTGTAAAAGGAACTTGAAAAGATGCCCCCGGGACGGCGTTTTTGCCGTCCCGGGGGCATCTTTTTGCCTAAAATGGGAAATGTAAAGAAAAACAGGACTTTACACACACTTTACAAAAGCCTGAGAGACAACTTTACAAAGGGCCGGTATACTAAAAAATGTCCCAGGAATTGAAATGATTGTATGTATGATTGGAGAATGAAGAGAATGAAAAAGACTGCTTCCATGATTCTTTCCGCCGCCCTGTGCGTGGGCCTGCTGGCCGCCTGCGGCGGCAACGGCGGTTCCACCGAAAGTGCCGCTCCCGCCGAAAGCTCCGCCCCTGCCCAGAGCGCCGCCGCCGCCCTGTCCGGCACTGTGTCCACCAACGGCTCCACCTCCATGGAGAAGGTGATGGGCGCTCTCATCGAGCAGTTTAAGACCGTGGAGCCCGGCATCACCGTGACCTATGATCCCACCGGTTCCGGCACCGGCATCGAGGCCGCTTCCAACGGCTCTGCCGATATCGGCCTGTCCTCCCGCGGCCTGAAGGACGAGGAGAAGGCGAACCTTACCGAGACCGTCGTCGCCAAGGACGGCATCGCCGTGATCGTCAATCCTGAAAACGGTGTGGAAGACCTGACCGTGGAGCAGATCGCCGCCATCGCCAAGGGCGAGATCACCAACTGGTCCGAGGTGGGCGGCGCCGACGGCGAGATCGCCTTCATCGGCCGTGAGGCCGGCTCCGGCACCCGCGGCGCCTTTGAGGAGCTGACCGAGACCGTCGACGGCTGCAAGTACACTCAGGAGCTGACTTCCACCGGTGCCGTCATCACCGCTGTCTCCACCACCCCCAATGCCATCGGCTACGCCTCCCTGTCCAGCGTGGAGGATTCCGTCAAAGCCCTGAAGGTGGGCGGCGTGGAGTGCACCGAGGAGACTGTTCTGGACGGTACCTACGCCATCCAGCGTCCCTTTGTCTTTGCCACCAAGACCGGCAGTACCCTCAGCGAGGCTGCGCAGGCCTTCTATGACTTCGCCATGGATCCCGCCAACGCCGGGCTCTACACTACCGCCGGCGTGGTTCCCGCCAACAGCTGAACCGCTTCCCCACTCTTTGACATTCGGCGCTCCCCGGCACCCCGCTGGGGAGCGCCGAGTTCTCACGATTGGACTTTACCGCTTCTTTACGAAAGGTGGCCACGCCTATGACCCGCACAAAACAAGACCCCGGCGCGCCGGGGGTGAAAAAACGGGGAGCCCGGGATCTGCTGGAGAAGGGAATGAACGGCCTGTTCTTCCTCTGCGGCCTGGTAGCCGTGGCCTTCGTCCTCTTTATCACGGCTTACCTGGTCATTTCCGGCCTTCCCGCCATTCGCCAGATCGGCCTGACCGACTTCCTATTTGGGACCGAGTGGGCCTCCACCAACAAGACAGATCCCAAATTCGGCATCCTGCCTTTTATTCTCACCTCTATTTACGGCACGGCCGGGGCCATCGTGATCGGTGTGCCGGTGGGCTTTCTCACGGCGGTATTTCTCTCCAAACTGGCTCCCCGCCGGACGGCGGCGGTGATCCGGACAGCGGTGGATCTGCTGGCCGGCATTCCCTCAGTGGTCTATGGTCTCATCGGCATGACGGTGCTGGTGCCCGCCGTGCGGGTGGCCTTCGACCTGTCCTCGGGTGCCACCCTGCTGGCGGCCATGGTGGTGCTGGCGGTGATGATCCTCCCCTCCATCATCTCGGTGTCCGAGACCGCTCTCAACGCGGTTCCCAAGGAGTATGAGGAGGCGTCCCTGGCCCTGGGGGCCACTGAGATCGAGACCTATTTCCGGGTGAGCGCCCCCGCCGCCGCCAGCGGTATCGCCGCCGCCGTGGTGCTTGGCATCGGGCGGGCCATCGGCGAGGCTATGGCCATCATGATGGTGGCGGGCAACGTGGCCAACATGCCCGGCCTCTTCAAAAGCGTCCGCTTCCTCACCACCGCCATCGCCTCCGAGATGTCCTATTCCTCGGTGGGAAGCCTCCAGCGCAACGCCCTGTTCTCCATTGCCCTGGTGCTGTTCCTCTTTATCATGCTCATCAACATCCTGCTCAACGCCCTGCTCAAACGGGATCGGAACAAAGGATAGAATTTCGGAGAAAGGGATGTTATACTGATGGAAATGAAACACCTCTCCCCCCGGCGGGTGCTCTATGACCGGGTGCTGCGGTTTCTCCTCTATTTTTCCGCCCTGCTCACCTGCACGATGCTGGTGGTGCTGATCGGATATATTTTCTACCGGGGCCTGCCCGAGGTGTCCTGGGAGATGCTGACCACTGAGCCCAGCGTTCTGCGGGACGTCATCGGCATCCTGCCCAACCTCATCAACACCCTGGCGCTCATCGTGGGGACCCTGCTCATCGTCCTGCCTCTGGGCGTGGGAGCCGCCATCTACCTCACCGAGTACGCCAGGAGCCGCCGGGTGGTGGAGCTCATCGAATTTGCCACCGAGACCCTTACCGGCATCCCCTCCATCCTCTACGGCCTGGTGGGCATGCTCTTCTTCGTCCAGTTCCTGGGCTGGGGCGGCTCCATCCGGGCGGGCATCTTCACCCTGGTCATCATGATCCTGCCCACCATCGTCCGCACCACCCAGGAGTCCCTCAAGACGGTGCCCCAGGCCTACCGGGAGGCCGCCCTGGGACTGGGCAGCGGCAAGTGGCATATGATCCGCACGGTGGTGCTTCCCTCCTCGGTGGACGGGATCGTCACCGGCTGCATCCTGTCCATCGGACGCATCGTGGGAGAGTCGGCCGCCCTGCTTTACACCGCGGGCTCGGCCTCGGTGCTGGTGGGGAGCCTGAGAAAGCTGCTCACCACCTCCGGCGGGAGCCTGACCGTGGCCCTCTACATGTACACCATGGAGCGGGGCAAGATCGCCACCGGCTTCGCCATCGCGTCCATCCTCATGATCCTCACCCTGGTCATCAATCTGTCCGCCAAATGGCTGGGCGGAAAACTCAAACGAAAGTAAGGAGGGGCGAATCTATGGAAGTGCAGAGTCCCATCATCGCCACCCGTGGCCTGGATCTCTGGTATGGCCAGACCCAGGCGCTCCACAGCATTGATATCGACATTCCGGAAAAACAGGTCACAGCCCTCATCGGCCCCTCCGGCTGCGGCAAGTCCACCTTCCTCAAGACCCTGGATCGGATGAACGATCTGGTGCCCGGGATCAAAATCACCGGCTCGGTGACCTACCGGGGGCAGGAGATCTACGATCCCCAGGTGGATGTGACGTGGCTGCGCAAGCAGGTGGGCATGGTGTTCCAAAAGCCCAATCCTTTCCCCATGTCCATTTACGACAACATCGCCTACGGCCCCCGGACCCACGGGGTGCGCAACAAGGCGGCGCTGGACGATATTGTGGAGAAGTCCCTTCGGGGCGCGGCCATCTGGGACGAGGTGAAGGACCGGCTGAAGAAGTCGGCCCTGGGTCTCTCCGGCGGTCAGCAGCAGCGGGTGTGCATCGCCCGGGCCCTGGCGGTGGAGCCGGACATCCTTCTCATGGATGAGGCCACCTCCGCTCTGGACCCCATCTCCACCTCCAAGATCGAGGACCTGATCTCCGATCTGAAGCGGGAGTACACCATTATCATCGTCACCCATAACATGCAGCAGGCCACCCGGGTGTCCGACAAGTGCGCCTTTTTCCTGCTGGGGCAGCTCATTGAATTTGGGGACACCACCCAGCTCTTCTCGGTGCCCCGGGATAAGCGCACCGAGGATTATATCACCGGACGGTTCGGATAAGGAGGCAGGAAAATGAGAAAGACCTTTGACGCCGAGCTCCAGGAGCTCAACTACGAGATGATCAACATGGCCGCCGCCGCCGAGGACGCCATCGACACGGTGACCCAGTCCCTCTCCGCCGACGAGGAATCCTCGGCCCGGGAGGCCATGGAGCTGACCCGGAGCATGGACGAGATGGAGCGGGACATTGAAAACCGCTGCTTCCGCCTTCTGCTCCAGCAGCAGCCGGTGGCCCGGGATCTGCGGACGGTGTCGGCGGCGCTGAAGATGGTCACCGACCTCCAGCGCATCGGCGACCAGTGCGCCAATATCGCCGAGCTCTCCCTGCTGTGGCCGGGCACCACCCAGAAGGCCCAGGATCTGGCCAACATCCGGGCCATGAGCCAGAAGGCCGCCGTCATGGTGAAGCGCTCCATTTTCGCCTACGCCAACCGGGATGTGGAGGCCGCCAAGGCGGTCATCGACCTGGACGACGAGGTGGATGAGCTCTTTCAGCGGGTCAAGCGGGAGCTGGTGGAGCTGCTGGTGGAGAGCCGGGAGGAGGCCGACCGGGCCATTGACCTCATCATCATCGCCAAGTATCTGGAGCGCATCGCCGACCACGCGGTGAACATCGCCCAGTGGGGCATCTACTGCGTCACCGGCGAGCTTGTGGGGTAAACAAAGACAGGGGGGAGAGAGCATGGCGGACGCCATTGTGGTGGTGGAAGACGACGAGAGCATCCGGGAGATGCTGCGCTATTACTTCCAGACCGTAGGTTATGAGGCCAGGGGGTACGATTCGGGAGAGGCCATGCTCACGGGCGAGGCGGGGCTGACGCCCCCCGCCCTGTATATCCTGGATATTATGCTCCCCGGAATGGACGGTGTGGAGATCCTGCGCCGTCTGCGCGCCGGGGGAGCTACGGCGGAGGTTCCGGTGATCTTTCTCACCGCCCGCACCGCCGAGATGGACCGGGTGGCCGGACTGGAGGCGGGGGCGGACGACTATGTGGTCAAGCCCTTCGGTATCATGGAACTCCAGGCCCGGGTCAAGGCGGTGCTCCGTCGGGCCAAGGGGCCCGCAGGCCGGGTGCTCCGGCTGGGCGAGCTGGAGATCGACTCCGCCGCCCGGGAGGTGCGCCGGGCAGGGGAGCCGGTGGAGCTGACCTACAAGGAATTTGAACTGCTGCGGCTGCTGGCTTCCCGCCGGGGCGTGGCCCTTACCCGGGATGAGATCCTCCGGGCCGTGTGGGACTACGACTACACCGGCGAGACCCGCACCGTGGACATGCACGTCAAGGCCCTCCGCCAGAAGCTGGGCGAGCACATCATCGACACCGTCCGCGGCGTCGGCTATAAAATTCCCTGACCTGCTTTTTCCTGGAAAGAAAAAGCAGGCAAAAATAAGTCCCGTAGTTTTGCTGTTTCGTATGGAAGAAGCAGACAAAAAGAACTTTCATATTTTACTGCCGGGAGGGAGAGACTTGAAAAAACGATTGACGGCGGGCACCATGCTCATTGTGGTGCTGGCCCTGCTGATCTCCGGCGCGGTGGAGGTCTGGACTCTCCACCAGCGGGAGATGGACACCGCCCGCCAGAGTCTGCACGAGCTGCTGAACATGGTGGACGCACAGAATCAGGTCACCGACCCCGAGCGGGCCATGGCGGTGTTTCGCGCCGCCGCCCCGGAGAAACGGCTGACCCTCATTGCCCCGGACGGCAGCGTGGTGGTCGACTCGGACAGCGCGACCACGGAAAACCATGCCGACCGGCCGGAGTTTCAGGCTGCCCTTCAAACGGGCTGGGGAGAGGCCACACGTCCCTCCGAGACGGTGGGGATGCCCCTGTTTTATGTGGCGAAAACCTTTACCGACGGCATTGTGGGCCGGGCGGCCATGCCGCTGTCCTCCATCGACACCCTGGTGCGCTCTGGACTGTTCCCGCTGGGCGTGGCCACGCTGGCCGCCCTGCTGCTGGCCTTCCTGCTGGCCGGACGGATGGCCCGGCGGCTGCTGGAGCCTCTGAACGTGGTGGGCGATGCCATCCAGGGGGTGCTGGACGGGACCGGGACCGGCGAGGAGCTGGCCGGTTACGAGGGGGACGACGAGCTGAGGCCCATCCTTCGCTATCTGGAAAAGCTCATCGGCCGGCTGGGGGAGTATCTGGACCAGGTGAAGGCCGAGCGGGACAAGGTGGGACTGATTCTGGACTGCATGGACGAAGGACTCCTTCTCCTGGATGAGGAGGATGACATACTGGCCATCAACCGGGCCGCCCGCAAGCTCTTTGGCCTGAGCGAGGGGGCGGAGGGGGGCAGTGTCCAGGTCCTCATGCGGAGCCGGAGAGTGCGTCAGGCACTGGAGGATACCCGCAGGGACAAGACTCCCGTGGTCCTGGACCTCACCGATCCCGCCTTCGCCGGGCGGGAGCTGCGGATGTTCCTCTCCCCGGTCACCGGGCGGCGGTACGAGGGGGAGAGCGTGGGTACCTCGGTACTCATCTCCGATGTCACCGAGCTGAAAAAAGCGGAGGGGATCCGGGCCCAGTTTACCGCCAACGTCTCCCATGAGCTCAAGACTCCCCTCACTTCCATCAAGGGCTTTACCGACATGCTGGCCACCGGGATGGTGAAAAGCGAGGAGGATCAGAAGCGCTTCCTCACCATGATCGGAGTAGAGGTAGATCGCCTGATTGAGCTGATCAACGACATTTTGAAGCTCTCTGAGCTGGAGAGCGTGGCCATCGACCAGAGCGAGGAGTCCGCCTCGCCGCTGGACACCGCCCGGGAAGTGGCCGGACTGCTGGGCCCGGAGGCAGGCGCGGCAGGCGTGACGATGGAGATCGGCGGCCAGCCGGGGCTGGCCCGGATCTCTGCCGGGCGGCTCAAGGAGCTGCTGCTGAATCTGATGGAAAACGGTGTGAAGTACAATGAACCCGGCGGGCGGGTGAGTGTGGCCGTGGCCGCGGAGGGCGCGGACATGACGATCACGGTTTCAGATACGGGTATCGGCATTCCCCCCGAGGCTCAGGAGCGGATCTTCGAGCGGTTCTACCGGGTGGACCGGGGCCGTGCCCGGAAAAACGGCGGTACCGGTCTGGGGCTGGCCATCGTCAAGCATATCTGCCAGCTCTACGGCGGCTCGGTGTCTCTGAAGAGCGAGCCGGGCAAAGGGAGCGTGTTCACCGTCCGCCTGCCCGCGGGCGGCACGGAGGAATAAAAGAGACCGCCGGGAGTGGGGCTATTTGCCCCGCTCCCGGCGGAATGCTTCCATTTCCTCCTCATCCTTGACCTCCAGATCCCGCAGGCCCGCCCGACCCTCCATGTGGTGGGTCAGCTCGTGGGCCAGGGTTGTGTAGAGCTCCCCGGCCCAGTCCCATTCCGTCCACTCCTCCAGCTTGGCTAGGGCGGCGAAGGAGCCGTAGTAGAGCACGATGCGGCGGCCCAGCAGATCGTCGAAAAACTCTCCCATGAGGTAGAGGTTTTCTCCGGGGCAGTCCGGGTCCTCCTTTTTCTCCGCCTCCAGCAGGATGCCCCCGCTGAGTTCCTCAAAAAACTCCGGCGGAAACTCCTCTGCCATTTCATCCAGCAGTTTTCCCACGCGGTCAAAGGAAAGGATCATGTCGTAACCTCCCGATTTATTCCGAAAAAAGGAAAAATAACGCTTGCAATCTATGAGAACTTTTTGTATAATATTCGACAATGTGAAAATGAGGAGGGAAAAGAGATGCAGAACCGGAAGTGTGAAAAACGGGCCCGGAAGACCGTCTTTTTTCTGTTCCCTATTTTCGTTTTCCTCGTAGACCGGCAGGAATGCCGGTATTTTTTTGCCCATTTGGGCGGTGTGTGAGAGATGAAAGGAGAATCCGAATGAAGGAAACGAAAACCAACGCGGGAAAGGGCCCCATCCGGGACGCCAGGACTCTGGGTCTGCCTAAGATGCTGGTGCTGGGCCTCCAGCACATGTTCGCCATGTTCGGCGCCACGGTGCTGGTGCCCATTCTGGTCAACACCTACGGCCTGCCCCTGTCCATTCAGACAACGCTGTTTTTCGCCGGTGTGGGGACCCTGTTCTTCCACCTGTGTACCAAGATGAAGGTGCCCGCCTTCCTGGGATCCTCCTTCGCCTTTCTGGGCGGCTTCGCCGCCATCGGGGCTATGGATGCCGGGATCTACGCCTCCATGAGCGGGGCCGAAAAGCTCCAGTACGCCTGCGGCGGTGTCGTGGTGGCGGGCCTTCTCTATGTTGTGCTGGCGCTTGTTATTAAAGCTGTTGGCGTTCACAAGGTGATGCATTTCCTGCCCCCCGTGGTCACCGGCCCCATCATCATTCTCATCGGCCTCAACCTGGCTCCCTCTGCCGTCAACAACGCCTCCACCTGCTGGTGGCTGGCCCTGGTGGCCATGGCCATCATCATTGTGGCCAATATCTGGGGCAAGGGCATGATCAAGATCATCCCCATCCTGCTGGGCGTGGTGGGCGCGTATGTGGTGGCCGTCATCGGCAACGCCATGGGCGCCACCGTCATTGTGGACGCCGCTTCCGGCACCACCGGCCCCATGCTGAACTTCTCCGGGATGGCCGAGGCGAGTCTCATCGGCCTGCAGCCCTTCTTCACCAACTTCTCCGGCAGCGTGGCCAAGTTCGATCTCTCCGCAGTCATGGTGATGGCCCCCATCGCCATCGCCTCCATGATGGAGCACATCGGCGACATGTCCGCCATCTCCGCCACCGTGGGGGAGAACTTCATTGAAGATCCGGGCCTCCACCGCACCCTGGTGGGCGACGGCATTGCCACTGCCATGGCGGGCCTCTTCGGCGGCCCGGCCAACACCACCTACGGCGAGAACACCGGCGTGCTGGTCCTCTCCCAGGTCCACGATCCCCGGGTGGTACGGCTGGCCGCCCTCTATGCCGTGATCCTCTCCTTCAGCCCCAAGTTCGCCGTGCTGGTCAATTCCATCCCGGCCGCCATCATCGGCGGCGTGAGCTTCATTCTCTACGGCATGATCTCCGCCATCGGCGTGCGCAACGTGGTGGAGAACCAGGTGGATTTCACCAACTCCCGCAACCTCATCATCGCCGCCGTCATCCTGGTCTGCGGCCTGGGCTTTACCGGGGGGCTGACCTTCACCGTGGGTGGGGCCACCATCACCCTGACCAGTCTGGCCATCGCGGCCATCGCGGGCATCGTCCTCAACGCCATCCTCCCCGGCAATGACTTCCGCTTCGGCCAGAGCGCCAACGCCGACACCGCCGCGTCTCTGGGACGGTATTAAAGGAAGAAACAGGGACCGAGTCAAACGAAACCATCAGAGCGGTCTCCCGGCGGCAAGCCGGGGGACCGCTTGTTGTTTTCCCCTTCCGTTTGGGAGGCCGCCGCTACGCGGCCTGGACGGTGAAGGTCAGCAGCAGGCGGCCCTCCTGTCCGTCGGGGGCGGTGACAAAGGCCCCCGACTGGTTTTCGACGTTGGCAAACCGGGCGCTTTGTGTCATGCGCAGACCTCGGTAGGTGACGTCATAGTTCCAGTCCTCGTCGGAGATTTGATCCAGCCACTGCTTGGGCTTGAAGTTCAGACAGTTGATCCCGGGAAGGGTCCCTGCATAGGCCAGCAGGCCCAGGGACTGTGGGGTGTTCAGGCAGGACAGGGGAAAAAAGCTGCCGGTGAACTCGGACCGGTATTGAAATCCCGTGACAGTCCCGGCAGTGAGGAGAGGCGTCCACTGGCTGGAATGGCTGGGGAAAAGCTCCATGGAGAAGCCCCCTGTGCCGTCCTCCGCGGCTGACGGCCTTCCGTCTGGGCCGAGAGGGCGGGCGTCCAGATCGAAGTAACGCAGATAGAAATTGTAGTTGTCGTAAAATTTTGCCTCGTTCAGCTCACCCCGGTGCGGGGGGAGCTGCCCCTGGAGGGTGATCAGCACCACAACGGCCAAGCAGGCTGCCTGAGCCCCCACGAAGGCGAAGCATCGCCAGGTGTTCTCGGGGATGTCCATGCGCTGGGCCCGGCCGTCGGAGGCGTTCCACTCCCAGGGGTTGCGCTCTCCCTCGGAGCACAGAGAAGCGCTCTTGTAGAGCCGATACAGATTGTAGATGGGGATGCCCCAGCCAAGGCCCCGGGAAAAAAGAAGAGAGAGCCGCTTTCGGGCGTCAGAGAGGGAGAGCGGACTGCCGTCGGCATCCCGCAGGACGATGCCAAAGAGAAGCTTGCCCGGATGCAGCAGAAGCGGCTCCAGAAGACATGAGGGCAAAGCCCAGATAGCCCTCCAGGAGGGCGATAAAGGCTTTGGCGGTCAGGTTGGGAGACAGGTGGAGCACCAGCACCTCCACCGCCGTGATGGGCAGGCCATACAAAGCCAGATCCAGCATGCGGGCAAAATACCGCCGCCAGGGATGCCCCGGCGCGGGGGGAAGTTCATCGGCGGGGGGAGCGAACCGCTCCGAGGCCGGGGCCCGGTCCAGTTCCTCCAGCCAGGGGTGGGCGTCCAGCTGCTGATATTCCGTTCCGGCTGCCCGAAGCTGGGCGCAGACTGCCCGGGCCCGGTCCAGGGCCGACTGGTCCCGCCCCAGCTGGCCGAGCTGTTTCTCCAGTGCCTCGGCCAGTGTGAGCTCCCCGGCCTGGAGCCTGCGCAGGGTGTTCAGGTCCAAGTGGAGCCGCCGGAGGAGTTTGATCTTCTCCAGCGCCGCGGCGTCCTCGGGGCTGTAATCCCGGTAGCCGTTGGCAGACCGGGCGGGGGAGAGCAGACCCTCCTGCTCATAAAAACGGATGTTGGCCCGGGTCATCCCCACGGCCTCTTCCAGTTCTTTGATGGTCATCATACCACCTCCTGGGGGCAGTATAGAGGGTCAAGGGGCTTTACAGTCAAGTGTTTTGCGGCTAAATGGAAAAAACCCCTATTTCGGTTTCCGCATGGTCAGGGCGATGCGCTTTTTCTTCTCATCCACCTCCAGCACCCAGACGGTGACCACGTCTCCCACGGCGCACACCTCCCCGGGATGCTTCACCCGGTGCTCGGAGAGCTGGCTGATGTGGACCAGGCCGTCCTGGTGGACGCCGATGTCCACAAAGGCGCCGAAGTCGATGACGTTGCGCACCGTGCCGGTGAGCTCCATCCCGGGCTTGAGGTCCTTCAGATCCATCACGTCGGTGCGCAGATGGGGGGCGGGCAGCTCGTCCCGGGGGTCCCGGCCGGGTTTCATCAGCTCCTTGACCACGTCCCGGAGGGTGGGCAGTCCGATGTCCAGCTCCCGGGCGGCCCGCTCCTCCCCGTAGGCGGACAGCCGGCGGGGAAGCTCCTCCAGCGCTCCGGCGGCCACCGCCTTCCGGTCGTAACCACTCAGGCGCAGCAGCCCCTCGGCGGCGGCGTAGCTCTCCGGGTGGACGCCAGTGCGGTCCAGCACATCCGCACTCTCAGGCACACGAAGGAAGCCTGCGCACTGCTGGAAGGTCTTGGGTCCCAGCTTGGGCACCTTCAAAAGCTGCTTCCGGGCGGTGAAGGCCCCGTGTTCCTCCCGATAGGCCACCACGTTTTTGGCGGTGGTCTGATTCAGGCCGGCCACCCGGGCCAGCAGGGGGGCGGAGGCGGTGTTCAGGTCGGCCCCCACGGCGTTGACGCAGTCCTCCACCACGCCGGAGAGGGTCTCGTCCAGACGGGCCTGGGGCATGTCGTGCTGATACTGCCCCACGCCGATGGCCTTGGGGTCGATCTTCACCAGCTCCGCCAGGGGGTCCTGGAGCCGCCGGGCGATGGAGACCGCCGAGCGGAGGTTCACATCGTACTGGGGGAATTCCTCCGCCGCCAGCTTGGAAGCGGAGTAGACGCTGGCTCCCGCCTCGCTCACCACCATATAGCTCACGCCGCTCCCCACCTCCCGGATGAGCTCAGCGGTCATGCACTCGGTCTCCCTGGAGGCGGTGCCGTTTCCGATGGCGATGGCGGTGACACCGTACCTGCGGATGAGCCGGGCCAGGGTGTCCATGGCCTCCCGCTTCCTGCGGTCGGAGAGGGTGGGGTAGACCACCGCCGTATCCAGCACCTTGCCTGTGGGATCCACCACCGCTACCTTGCAGCCGTTGCGGTAGCCGGGATCCAGGCCCATGGTGACCTTCCCCTTCACCGGCGGCTGCATCAGCAGGGGCTTCAGATTGGCCCCGAACATGCGGATGGCCCCCTCATTGGCCTGCTCGGTGAGAGAATTTCGGATCTCCCGCTCCGCCGAGGGCTGGATGAGCCGGTCCCAGGCGTCCTCCGCGGCGGCGCGGACAAAGGCCATGGCCGCCGAGCCGGGCCGGACCGCCCGGCGGCAGATGAGGGGGAGCACCAGTCCCCGGTCCAGCTCCACATCCACCTTTAAAATGTCCTCCCGCTCTCCCCGGTTGACCGCCAGGATCTGGTGTCCCTGGAGTCGGGAGAGGGGGGAGCGGAAGTCGTAGTAGAGGCGGTAGACGGTGTCCTCGGGCTGGGCGGCCCTGGCTCTGGATACCAGGAACGCCCGCCGTTCATAGAGGGCGCGCAGAGCCTTGCGGAGTTCGGCGTCGTCCGAAATGTCCTCGGCGATGATGTCGCGGGCCCCGGCCAGGGCCTCCTCCACCGTCTCCACGCCCAGCTCTGGATTGACATAAGCCTGGGCGGCCTTCTCAGGGGCGGGGCAGTCCGGGGCCTGCGCGAATAAAAGCCGGGCCAGAGGCTCCAGGCCCTTCTCCCGGGCGATGGCGGCCCGGGTGCGGCGCTTCTGCTTGTAGGGGCGGTAAAGGTCCTCCACCTCAGCCAGGGTGGCGGCAGCGGCAATGGCGGCGGAGAGCTCCTCCGTGAGTTTTCCCTGCTCTTCGATGGAGCGGCAGACCTCCTCCCTGCGCTTGTCCAGATTGCGGAGGTACTGGAGCCGGTCGGCCAGGCTGCGGAGGACGGTGTCGTCCATGGCGCCGTGGAGCTCCTTGCGGTAGCGGGCGATAAAGGGGATGGTGTTGCCCTCGTCCAGCAGGGTGACCACGTTATTGACATAATTCTCCTTCTGGCCCAGTTCCCGGGCCAGAAGGGTGACAATGGATTCCATAGGGTAAACTCCTTTGAGCCGGAAAGATGATTTGTGAGGCGGGTTGGATTTTATCGGATCAGCAGCGCCAGCGTCCCGGCGGTGAGCAGCCCCAGCCCCAGCCCGGCGCGGCGGCTGAGCTTCTCCCCCAGGAAGATCCGGGAGAAGGCCACCGTGACCAGGATGCTCAGCTTGTCGATGGGGGCCACCACGCTGGCCGGGCCGTCCTGGAGGGCGCAGTAGTAGAAGAGCCAGGAGCCGCCGGTAGCAAAGCCGGAGAGGACCAGGAAGAGCCAGCTCCTCCCCTCGATGGCGGGGATCTCGCGCTGTTTTCCCCGGGCCAGGACAATGAGCCAGGCCATGGCCAGCACCACCAGAGTGCGGATGGCAGTGCCCAGGTTGGACTCCACCCCCTGGATGCCCACCTTGCCCAGAATGGAGGTGAGGCTGGCAAACACGGCGGAGAGAGCGGCCCAGAAGAACCAGCCCCGTCCCTGGGGGGCCGGCGGATCGGCGGGCACCGCCTTCCGCTCCAGCATCAGGTAGGTGCCTGTCAGCATGAGAGCCATGCCCACCGCCTTGGGGAGGGTAATGGATTCGTGGAGGAAGAGAAAGGCCAGGAGCATGGTCAGCACGGTGCTGGATTTGTCGATGGGAGCCACCTGATTCACCGAGCCGATCTGGAGGGCGCGGAAGTAGCAGATCCAGGAAGCGCCGGTGGCAAAGCCGGAGAGGATGAGAAAGAGCCAGGTTCGGGGCTCCACATCCCGGATGGTGCCCTGAGAGCCCGCCAAAAAGACCATGATCCAGGCAAAGAGAGCCACCACTATGGTGCGCAGGGCAGTGGCCAAATGGGAGTTGACGTTTTTGACGCCGATCTTCGCCAGCACGGCGGTGAGTCCGGCAAAGAGGGCGGAGGCAAAGGCATGGACGATCCACATCACAGCAACACGATCCTTTCCACCCGATTATACGCCATTCCGGGCATGCCTGTCCAGAAGAAGCCGAAAAGGGGGCCGGGGAAATTAGTTTTTCTAATGGGACGGTTAACACAATCCGTTTGACTTTTTTCCCGCCCCGGATACAATGCGGGAGAACGACAAAGACCCCTTTGACCGGGAGAGCCCGCTTCACTACCGAAACTTTCCCATCATTATCCGCAGTCTGCGAAAAGGAGTGTCAAATATGGCAAATACCCCGGAAGTGGTTCAGCTGGAGGCCTCCCCGTAGCCGGCCTGGACTGCATGGAACTCAACCTGTCCGGCGCCCACGCCCCCTACTTTACCCGCGATGCGGTGGTCCTCACCGACTCCGACGGCCGCACCGGCCTGGGAGAGGTCCCCGGCAGACAGAAGATCACCAAGGCGCTGGAGGATGTGAAGCACCTTGTGGAGGACTCCAGCCTTGGCGCCTACAAAAATACCCTCAAGCAGGTCGGAGACTGGCTTGCCGCCCACATCCAGGACGATGTGCGGGGGCAGCAGACCTTTGACCTCCGTACCGGTGTCCACGTAGTCACCGCCAACGAAGCGCCGCTGCTGGATCTGCTGGGCCAGTATCTCGAGGTGCCTGCCGCCGCCCTGCTGGGGGACGGGATCCAGCGCAGCGAGGTGCGTTTCCTGGGTTGCCTTTTCTATGTGGGTGAGCGGAACAAGACCGATCTTCCCTATTGCGCCGAGTCGGACAGCGGCTGCGACTGGTACCGGCTGCGCCACGAGGAGGCACTGCCCCCCGATGCCGTGGTGGCCCTGGCCCGGGCGGCTGCTGCTGGTGTCTGTGGGCAAGGCCGGCTGGTCCATGGCCCGGGCCGCCTGGGAAAGCCTGGGGGAGCGGGTGGACGGCGGGATCGTCATCACCAAGCACGGACACGCCCAGGGCCCCATCGGGCCGCTGACCCTCCGGGAGGATCTTCGGGACGTGACGCGCCAGCTGCTGGCCAGCGGGGCGGATATCGTGGAGATGAACACCGTACGCAAGTGCCTGTGCGGGGGAAAGGGGGGCGGTTCGCGCTCCACTGTCCCCCTGCCCGGGGGCTGGAGGTGGTTCTCTCCGACATTATTGGGGATCCTCTGGACATGATTGCCTCCGGCCCGGCCCATCCGGACCGCTCTACCTGTGCGGAGGCCGAGGAGATCGTCCGGCGGTACAGCCTGAAGCCGCCGCCCGGGCCTGCCGGGAGCCGGGCTACGAGCCGGTGATCCTCACCGACAGCTTGGACTGTGAGGCCCGGGAGGCGGGGAACTTTTTGGCGGCGGTGGCCCGAAGCCATCAAAACACCGACCGTTCTCTGGCTTTCCTGGCGGGGAGCGGATCTGTTTGGAGTCCTTCGGGATAACGACGCCTACCATGCCCTGGCGGCCTGCGGAGGGCTGATCGTCACCGGCGGCACGGGCACCAATGTCAACGACGTGTCGGTGGTCCTCATCCGCCGCTGAAGCGGACATCGGCGCTCCCCGGGAGGTTTTCTCCGCGGGGGGCGCTTTTTGCAGTTTTACAAGGGAGGGAACGGGATTGGAGACCAGACAGATCAGCTATATGTTAGCCATTGCGGAGACCGGGAGCGTCACAAAGGCCGCCGAAGGGCTGTTTATCGCCCAGTCGGCCCTGGATCAGCAGCTTTTGAAGCTGGAGCGGGAGCTGGGGGCCTGGCTGTTTCACAGCGCCAGAAACCGGCTCGTTCCCACAGAGGCGGGGGAGATCTATCTCCGGTATGCCCGGCAGATGCTGGGACTGAAGGAGGAGGCCTATCGGATCATTCAGGATCTGGCGGCCCGCGCCGCGGACGCCATTCTCCCGGGGGCGGACGTGGCGCTCAAGCCCGACCTGGTGGTGGCCGCCGCCCCCGAGAGCGGTGCCGCCACGCATGCGGGGGTGCTTTCCGGCCGTATCGAGTGTCTTTTTGACCACGGGTTTCGCCAGGGATCGGTGATCGAGGGCTCTGGATGGGGGACCGGACCGGCCGGGCCATGCGGGCCGCCGGGTACGATCACGTCTGCGGGCGTCACGGAGTGCCTTTTTACGATCGGAAGGAGGACGAGACACGAAAGGTGGACACGCCCTTCGGGCCAATGGAGATCTGCCGCCGGGCGCTGATGCGCCCAGGGCCTTTTTTGGCGGGTATGTGTCAAAACGGTGAATCGTGCATAAAATACCTGTGTCCAAAGGCGGACTGATTTCAGCCGGAAGCACCGGCGAAAGGGATGGTTCTATGTGCGGCATCGCCGGATTCTGCGATTTCAGCCGGGACAACACCGCTCCCCTGTGGGGAGAGATCGGCATACGGATGGGAGAAACGCTCAATCACAGGGGCCCGGACGGGAAGGGACAGTGGCAGGGATCTGCCGGAGTTCTGGTCCACCGGAGGCTGGCGGTCATTGATCCGGAAAACGGCGCCCAGCCCATGGAGCGGCATCTGGGCACCGCCCCCTATGTGCTCACCTACAACGGGGAACTCTACAACACGCCGGAACTGCGCCGGGCCCTCAAGGCCCAGGGATATACGTTCACCACCCGCACCGACACGGAGGTCCTCCTCTATGCATATATGGAGTACGGGGAAGAGGTTGGGCGGCATCTGGAGGGGATCTACGCCTTTGTTTTGTGGGATGGGCTGCAGCAGAAATTTTTTGCCTGCCGGGATCGCTTTGGGGTCAAGCCTCTTTTTTATGCCAAGCATGGAACCACATTGATCTTTGCCTCAGAGCTGAAAAGTCTCTTTCAGTATCCCGGTCTGGAGCCCCGGGCGGACGGGGACACCTGGCGGGAGGTGCTTGGCCTGGGGCCTGCGCGGACGCCGGAGAGCGGCGTCTTTGCCGGGGTGAAAGCTCTGGCGCCGGGGAGCTGGCTGACCTTTGACGCCGCAGGGGTGCGGAAGGGGCGCTACTGGTCCCTGGAGAGCCGCCCCCATACCGACGACTACGAGACCACGGTGGAACGGGTGCGGGAGCTGGTCACCGGGGCGATCACCCGGCAGCTTGTGAGTGACGTGCCGCTTTGCACCTTTCTCTCCGGCGGGCTGGACTCCAGTGTCATCACCGCTGTGGCGGCCAGGGATTATCTGCGCCGGGGACTGCCCCCTCTGGAGACGTATTCCTTTGATTATACTGATAACGAAATGTATTTTAAGCCGTCTATATTTCAGCCTGACAACGACGCGCCCTGGGTAAAGCGGATGGTGGAGACCTTTCACACCCGGCACACGGCGCTTACCTGCCCCATTCCAACCCTCGCCGAGCTCCTTCCTGCGGCCGCCCGGTACAAGGACCTGCCCGGTATGGCGGATGTAGATGCCTCCCTCCTCTATTTTTGCGGCCAGGTGGCAAAGACCCACACGGTGGCCCTCTCGGGGGAGTGCGCCGACGAGGTGTTTGGCGGCTACCCCTGGTTTGAGCGCAGCGAGCTGCTGAACGCCGGCACGTTTCCCTGGTGCGTGGACTTGAGCCCCCGGGCGGAGATCTTTGCACCCCTCTGGAAAACGTTCCACATAGAAGATTATGTAAATCAAACCTACCGTGGCTGGATCGCCTCCACGCCCCGGCTGGAGGGGGAGCGGGCGGAGGACGCCCGGCAGCGGGAGGTGGGGTGGCTCAACCTCAACTGGTTCATGGCCACGCTCCTGGACCGGAAGGACCGGATGAGCATGGCCTCCGGGCTGGAGGTGCGGGTGCCTTTCTGTGATTACCGTCTGGTGGAGTATGTGTGGAACATTCCCTGGGGGATGAAGGCCATGGGCGGGCGGCGCAAGCAGGTGCTGCGGGACGCGGCGGAGGGGCTGCTGCCGGAGGATGTGCGCCTGCGGCCCAAGTCTCCCTACCCCAAGACCCACAATCCCCTCTATGAGCAGCTGGTGCGGGCGGGGGTGCTCACCCTGCTGGACGACCGGGACGCCCCGATCCACAGTCTGGTGGACGCAGAGGCGCTGCGGGCGGGGCTGCTCCAGAATGCGGGGGATTACGGCAAGCCCTGGTTCGGGCAGCTCATGGCGGGGCCGCAGATGCTGGCCTATCTCATCCAGCTCAACGCCTGGATGCTGGAGTTTGGCCTTCATCTTTAAAAACTGGAAAAGGCGGCCTCCTGTGCGGTCTGAACCGTCCCCTGTCAAGTAGACAGGTAAAAAAAGAAAAATTATGCCACGAGGGTCTGGTTCCTGTAAGCAATGGGAGCCAGACCCTTTAACTTAGCTTGAAGCCGCCTTGTATTGTAAAAGTCCATGTATTCGTCGAC
>NZ_JBNPLQ010000019.1:0-55112 GCF_050313575.1 Candidatus Pseudoscillospira sp. SGI.172
TAGCAAAATTAGCGGGCGGCGAACTCCAGGAGCTCACCGCCCGTGTTCCCGTAAAGTGGTCAGAAATAGGACCTGTCTGTGGTATTATTGTGGTCAAACAAAAAATCACCGCCAAATTGGCGGTGATTTTTCTCAAGATGGTGGACCTAATCGGGATCGAACCGACGACCTTACGGATGCGAACCGTACGCTCTCCCAGCTGAGCTATAGGCCCATATTGCCACTTTTTGGCCGTTTTTCGCAACAAAAAGCGGATTTTTGGAGTTTTCAATTTTCGTGAATCTCGGAGGGGTTTCTCCCCCAAATTGAGGGCCAGCCATCGTTAGTCGATGTGCGTCCATAGGGATGCGAACCGTACGCTCTCCCAGCTGAGCTATAGGCCCATATTTAGTCATTTTAGATAATTTGAGATGTTTTGCTTTGTTTGATGTGCTAACTTGCTTGGGCTACGATAAGGACAGCTGGCTCTCCCAACTGAGCTGCGCCCCCAGATGAAACTTTGTGTGCTCAAAAAATGGATCACCTTTAAGCACCATGATATTATAGCAAGGTTTTGGGCGGGTGTAAAGAGGTTTTTTAAAATCTGTTTAGAAAGCATATTTCACAGTTGATAATTTTTGCGAAATGTTGTATGATAACATCATATCAGCCTGTCAATGGCCCGCGTAAAACGCCGGCCTGAGGCAAGGCCGCGCTAGTCGGGGAGTTAGCGGTGCCCTGTATCTGCAATCCGCTACAGCAGGGATGAATCCCGGCCCCCGGAATCGTATTGTGCCGTCTGACCCCGGTAAGCAGTGATGATGGATCGGTCCTGCGCAACGGGCACCCGTGAACCGTGTCAGGCGGGGAACCGAGCAGCACTAAGCGGGCCCGCCCGTGTGCCGCGGGGATTCCGCTCCTGAGCCGGCTGCCGGGGTAACGGGCATAATGCGATCTTCAAAGGCCGGTGCGCGGTCTTGCCATGGGCCGGAAACGGGGAAGAAGGGCCTTCGGTTGAGGTTCTTCTTCCCCGTTCCTTTTTTGAGGTGAAACAGTATGTATCAGGCCCTTTATCGTAAATGGAGACCCCGCGTATTTGACGATGTGGTGGGGCAGAGCCACATCACCGATACCTTGAAGCGCCAGGTCCAGGAGGGACGGCTTTCCCATGCCTATCTCTTTACCGGCACCCGGGGGACCGGCAAGACTACCTGTGCCAAGATTTTGGCCCGGGCGGCCAACTGTGAGCATCCGGCGGACGGAAATCCCTGCAATGCCTGCCCGGCCTGCCTGGGGATCGAAAACGGCTCCATCCTGGATGTGCTGGAGCTGGACGCCGCTTCCAACAACGGTGTGGATCAGGTGCGCGCCCTTCGGGATGAGGCGGTCTACTCTCCGGCGGCGGTTCGGAAGCGGGTCTATATCGTGGACGAGGTGCATATGCTTTCCACCGCGGCGTTCAACGCGCTGCTGAAAATTTTGGAGGAGCCGCCGGAACATTTGATGTTTATTCTGGCCACTACCGAACTGCACAAAGTTCCGGCTACCATCAAATCCCGGTGCCAGCAGTTTTCCTTTAAACGCATTTCTCCCACGGATATTGCGGGGCGGCTGAAATATGTGGCGGGGGAGGAGGGGATCCCTCTCACCTCGGACGGCGCCATGCTGCTGGCCAGACTGGCCGACGGCGGACTGCGGGATGCCCTCAGCCTGCTGGATCAGTGCGCCACCGGAAGCCCGGGCGGAGATCTGGGAGAGCGGGCGATCCTGGATGCGTTGGGACTTGCGGGCAATGTGGAGACTGCCGGACTCATGGGGGCGGTGGCCGACCACGATGCGGGGGACGCGCTGGAGCGGCTGGACCGCCTTTACGGAGCGGGAAAGGATGTGGGCAGCCTGCTCGGCGAGCTGTCTGCGCTGGCCCGGGATCTGCTGATCCGCAAGACCGCTCCCAGAGGAGGGGCGGCCCTGCTCACCGGAGGCTATGACGAGGCGACCCTGCGGGGGCTGGCGGAGCGGCTGACCGCGCCGCGGCTGGCGCAGGTGCTTTCCAGACTTCAGGCCGCCTCTGCCGATCTGGGCCGCAGTACCAACCGGCGGGTGGACGCCGAACTCTGCCTCATCCGCCTGTGTGACGAGACGCTGGACGACTCCGCCGCCGGACTGAATGCGCGGCTGGCCCGGCTGGAAGAACTGGCGGCGGGCGGGGGAATGACCGCCGCTCCCTCTGGGGGGGCTCTGCGGCCCGCTCCGGCCCGGACATCGGAGCCGGAACCTGCGCCGCAGGCGGCCGAAGAACTGCCGCCCTGGGAGATGGAGCCGCCGCCCCGGAAGGTGGAGGAACCGCGCAAGGATAAAAATCAGGCGGCACCGGCGGCCGTACCGGCCGGCGGGGGATCGCCGGGGGATTTTTGGCCCGGCCTGACGGCGGGCCTCAAAGGCCGTATTCCCATGGGGGAATATAGTTTTCTCTCCAATCCGGCTATGGTAAAGGGCACTGTGGACGGCCCCGTTTTGACTTTGTGGGTGCAGAGTGATTTTGTGAAAAATATGATTTCCAAGCCGGGCATTCTGGCGGCGGTGGAGAAGGCCGCAAGTTTGCTGCCCGGCGCGCCTTATCGGGCCGTGGTGACGGTGGGAGAGCCTCCCGCCGGTGCATCGGCGCCTGCGGGCACCGACAGGCTGGAAGAGCTGCTGGCCATAGGACAGCAGTTTGATAATATCATTATTAAAGAATAACAGAAGGAGCGAGTGGAATGGCAAAGGGATTCAACAGCCGCGGCTTTGGCGGCATGGGCGGCGGCGGAATGAATATGAACATGATGAAGCAGGTTCAGAAGATGCAGCAGGACATGGCCCGGATGCAGGAGGAGCTGGCAAACAAGACCTACACTGCCGCTGCCGGCGGCGGCATGGTCAGTGCGGAGGTCAACGGCCAGCATGAGGTGGTTTCCATTGCCATTGATCCCGAGGCTGTGGATCCGGAGGACGTGGAGATGCTCCAGGATATGGTGGTGGCCGCTGTCAACGAGGCCATGCGCGCTGCGGAGAACGACGCGGCAAGTTCCATGAAGAACATCACCGGCGGCTTGGGTCTGGGCATGTAAGAGCAGTGAAGAAGCTCACTCACGATCAGGCTGCGGAGACCTTCCTGCTCTCGGCTGTTTTAGCGCTGGGGGGCGGGTTTCTGGATGCGTATACCTACCTGACCCGAGGCGGAGTATTTGCCAATGCCGAGACCGGAAACATGGTTCTGCTGGGCATCCAGCTGCTGCGGGGGAACTGGGGAAGGGCACTGACTTATCTGGTGCCGATTCTGGCCTTTGCTCTGGGAGTGTGGGTGGCCGAGGCGGTCTGCGCACGGTTCTCGAAGCATCCCGGTGTCCACTGGAGACAGCTCACGCTCGGAGGAGAAGTCCTGGTGGTGGCAGCGGTTGCCTTTTTGCCGGAGACACTCAACATGCTGGCCAATGTGCTGGTGGCCTTTGTCTGTGCCGTGCAGGTGGAGAGCTTTCGGCGGGTACGGGGCAATGCCTTTGCCTCTACCATGTGTACCGGTAATCTGAGAAGCGGTACGGAGCAGCTTTTTTACTACCGCCGGACGGGGGATCAGGCTGTGCGGAACAACGCCCTCTGCTATTACGGCATCATTGCTGTCTTTATTGCCGGGGCGGCCCTGGGGGCGATAACCTGTGACGCGCTGGGGCGGAAAGCGGCTTTGGTGTGCGCCGCCATTTTACTGGCGGGATGCTTTATCTTATCCCTGCGGGGAGAGCGAAAATTGGAGGAAGAGACATGAGCGGGATCGAACAGATCATGCCTGGGTTCTGGCGAATCCCGGTACCCCTTCCCGGCAATCCCCTGAAAGAGCTGAACAGTTATTTGATCCGTGGTCAGGATGAAAATTTGCTGATCGATACCGGGTTCCGGATAGAGCCGTGCCGGGCGGCCATTACCGAGGCGCTGACCGAGTTGGGAGTTCGGCGGGAGGAGACAGACATCCTTCTGACCCACCTCCATTCCGACCACTCGGGGCTGGCTCCCGAGCTGGTGGGGCCGGAGCGCAGGATTTATGTGGGACGGGTGGATCTGCCCTATCTGGCCAACAGTGCGGTCTGGAAAAAAGATTTTGGGCCGCGATTTTTAAAGATGGGTTTTTCGGAAGCCGAGGTGGGACGCCGGCAGACGGAAAATCCGGCCCAGTCCATGGCCCCGGAGGACTGCGACCGGTATTTCCCTCTGGATGAGGAAGATACCATCACCTGTGGGCCTTACACGCTGCGGGCCATTTTTACCCCCGGCCATACTCCGGGACACCTCTGCTTTGCGATGGATGAGGAGCGTATCCTGCTGACGGGGGATCATGTCCTCTTTGACATCACACCCAATATCGCTACCTGGCGGGAACTGCCGGATGCCTTAGGCAGCTATCTGGACAGTTTGGAGAAGATGGAGGCCTTTGCTGCCTACCGGGCGCTTCCGGGACACCGGGGCGGGGGGGACTTGGCCCGGCGGACGGCGGAACTGAAGGAACACCACGCCGAGCGGCTGACCGAGGCGCTGGACGCGGTCCGCACCGCGCCGGGACGTACGGCCTATGAGCTGGCCGGCCGCATCCGCTGGAAGATCCGCGCCCGGAACTGGGAAGAATTCCCCCTGGCACAGAAGTGGTTTGCAGTGGGGGAATGTCAGGCCCATCTGGATCGGCTGATGGTTCTGGGGAAGGTGGATCGGCTCTGGGACGGCGCGGTCTGGCGCTATCAGACGGCAGAAGGGGGCTGCGCCCCTGAAACGGAAATGATCAGATCATAAGGAGAGAAAGCTATGGGCCATTCCAATGTTTATTTTACGGATTTCCATGTGCCTGTGGGCACCAGCCAGCTGGACAAGCTCCGCAGGCTCATTGACCGCGCGGGGCTGGGGACGCTGGACTTTGAACGCAAGCTGGTGTGCATCAAGATGCACTTTGGCGAGCCCGGAAATCTGACCTTTCTCCGCCCCAACTACGCCAGGGTGGTGGCCGACTATGTCCGGGAAAGGGGCGGTGTCCCGTTCCTGTGCGACTGCAACACCCTTTACGCGGGACGGCGCAAAAATGCCCTGGAGCATCTGGACGCCGCCTATGAAAACGGCTTTTCTCCCCTCTCCACCGGATGCCAGATCCTCATCGGAGACGGCCTCCGGGGCAATGACGACGTGGAGGTCCCGGTTCAGGGCGGCGAGTATGTGGAGAAGGCCAAGATCGGCCGGGCCATCATGGACGCCGACATTTTCATCTCCCTGACGCACTTCAAGGGTCATGAACAGACCGGGTTCGGAGGGGCCATCAAAAACATCGGCATGGGCAGCGGTTCCCGCCGGGGAAAGATGGAGCAGCACGCCGCCGGCAAGCCGGTGGCGAGCACCAAACGCTGCGTGGGCTGCCGTGCCTGCGCCCGCCACTGCGGGCAGGACGCCATTTCCTACCGGGAGGACGGGAAGGCGGTCATTGACCAGGACAAGTGCGTGGGCTGCGGCCGCTGCATCGGTGTCTGCAACCTTGACGCCATCCGCAACCCCACTTCCAGCACGGTCCAGGCCCTCAACTGCAAGATGGCGGAGTACACCAAGGCGGTGGTGGATGGGCGCCCCTGTTTCCACATCAGCCTGGTGCGGGATATCTCTCCCAACTGCGACTGCCATGGGGAGAACGATGTGCCCATTCTCCCGGATGTGGGAATGTTCGCTTCCTTCGATCCGCTGGCTCTGGATCAGGCCTGCGCCGATGCCTGCCTGGCCCAGACTCCGCTGCCCGGGGGACAACTGGCCCGCCGGATGGCAGAAGAGGGATTTGTGGATCAGCACGACCACTTTGTCAACACTACCGACGGCACCGAGTGGGAGAGCTGTCTGGCCCACGCCGAGAAGATCGGCCTGGGCAGCCGCCGGTATGAACTCAAGCCTATCTAATTTGTAAGGTCTCCCCATTTGCGGAGAAAGGAAGGAATGAAACCATGGAGCTTAACGAGATTTTGAGTCGGTGCGACCATACCCTGCTCAAGCCGGAATGTACCTGGGAGCAGATCAGGGAGGTCTGTGACGACGGACTGAAGTTCAACTGTGCCAGCGTGTGTATTCCCGCCGGTTATGTCAAGCAGGCCGGGGACTACTTGGGTGACAGTCTGAAGATCTGCACGGTGATCGGGTTTCCCAACGGCTACTCCACGACCGCCGTCAAAGTCTTTGAGACCGAAGATGCCATTCGCAACGGCGCCGATGAGATCGACATGGTCATCAATATCGGCTGGGTGAAGGACCGGCGCTGGGACGATCTGCTGGCGGAGATCCGGGCGGTCAAGAACAGCTGCAAGGGCCGCATCCTCAAGGTCATTGTGGAGGCATGCCTCCTCACGGAGGAGGAGAAGATTCAGATGTGCGAGCTGGTCACCGAGTCCGGGGCCGATTTTATCAAGACCTCCACGGGCTTTTCCACCGGCGGGGCCACCCGGGAGGATGTGAAGCTGTTCCGGGCGCACATCGGGCCGGGCGTGAAGGTGAAGGCCGCCGGCGGCATCCGCACACTGCAGGATGCCGAGGACTTTATTGCTCTGGGGGCCGACCGCTTGGGCACCTCCGCAGTGGTGAAGCTGGCGAAGAACCAGATCCCTCAGGGATATTGAGAGAAGAGGCCCGCCGCGGGAAAACCTGCGGCGGGCTCTTAAAATATTTCTAAAGTGTAAAATCAATTCATACTTTTGTAAAACTTTTGCGCCGGAAGCGTAAAATCTTATTGCGCTTTTTTGTGTGACACGGTATAATAAAACCGAACGTCCGGGAGGAAGCAGGCACAGCCGTGGTTCCCGGACATTGATTATGAAAGGAAGGTATGTACTGAAATGAAGAAGACCAGTAAATTCCTTGCACTGCTCCTGTCCTGCTCCATGACCCTGGCCCTGGCGGCCTGCGGCGGCGGAGCCAAGGAGACTCCGGCTCCCTCTGAGGCCCCCGCGGAGAGCGCCGCAGCCGAGAGCGCCGCTTCCGGTGAGGCTACCATCGCCATGATCACCGACAAGGGCGACATCAACGACAAGTCCTTCAACCAGGGCACCTGGGAGGGCATCCAGGCCTATTGCGAGGCCAACGGCAAGGAGTGCAAGTACTACAAGCCCGTGGAGGCCACTACCGACGCCTACACCGCCATGATCGAGCAGGCCATCAACGACGGCCACAAGATCATTGTCACCCCCGGCTTCCTGTTTGAGGAGCCCATCTACAACGTGCAGGACAAGTACCCCGACGTGTCCTTCATCCTCATCGACGGCAATCCTCACAACGCCGATTACAGCGACTACAAGACCGCTGACAACACCGTCGGCATCCTCTTCTCCGAGGAGCAGGTGGGCTACCTGGCCGGTTACGCCGCCGTCAAGGACGGCTACACCAAGCTGGGCTTCCTGGGCGGCCAGGCTGTCCCCGCCGTGGTCCGCTATGGCTACGGCTTCGTGCAGGGCGCTGACGCCGCTGCCGCCGAGATGGGTACCAAGGTCGACATGATGTACTACTACACCGGCGGGTTCGATGCCACGCCCGAAGCCCAGGCTCTGGCCGCCGGCTGGTACCAGGCCGGCACTGAGGTCATCTTCGGCTGCGGCGGCTCCGTGGGCAACTCCGCCATGGCCGCCGCTGAGCAGAACAACGGCAAGGTCATCGGCGTGGACGTGGACCAGTCCCCCGAGTCCGCCACCGTCATCTCCTCCGCCATGAAGGGCCTGGCCGAAGCCGTCTCCCAGATGCTGGACGCCTACTATGCCGGCAGTTTCCCCGGTGGTCAGAACCTGACTCTGGGTGCCAAGGAAGAGGCTGTTAAGCTTCCCATGGACACCTCCAAGTGGACCACCTTCACGCAGGCTGACTACGATGCCCTCTATGCCCAACTGGCCGACGGCACCATCACCCTGAAGAAGGACACCGACGCCGAGGCCCCCATGGATCTTGGCTGCGCCAACGTCACCGTCCAGTTCATCGAGCAGTAACTTTCTCCATACCACCAAAGGACCGCCGGATTAGGTGGGTGTCCGTAAAACAGTTAAACCTCCCTATGGTTTCGATCATAGGGAGGTTTTCATCATTTGTGCAATGAGCGAAGGCTCCCTCTGATGAGGGAGCTGTCAGCGAAGCTGACTGAGGGAGAGAACCTGGCCCGCAAGCAAAACAATGTGCAGTGGTGTGTCGCAAGTCTCTCCCTCCGTCAAAAATCAAAGATTTTTGCCACCTCCCTCGTCAGAGAGAGGCTTTGGTACGGTACAAGACCCCACATCGCATGATACAACGAAAGGTGTATGGAAGTGCACCCTTGATTATTTTGCGAAACTGGAATTTGTCAACTAAAGAACTTGGAAAGAACATCCCAATATTCATTCGGGATTTCATAGCAATTTACAGAGTAAAGTTTTGGAGAACCATCCTCATTTCGTGTGTCTGCAGAAATAGATGTAGTAATTACCCATTTACCATCAACCTTTCCCATATATCCCTTGAAAATTGTAGTAACGGGGCAATTCTCATATGCAAAATATAATTCCCTCATATGCTGATTGTCATTTAGCTCATATATTCCATACGTCTGATATGTAAACGATGTGGCTTTTTGTGCATCAATATTAGAAACCGCAGTTAGGAATTCAGTGTCTGTAATATATGTTCCATTCCAAGAAATAGTTGTTAGTTCTCCGTTTGCCGGAACAGTATAATCATCTGCAACCATAAGATATTGGTCAAGAAAAGAACGAGCTACAATAAAAGTGTGGGTTGGGTCTTCGTTAACAGAATCTATTACCCAATCTTCTTCACCTTTGGCAATTGTCCTGCCCTCTGAATATTCGCCGCTGATACTTGAGTATTCCCTTCCATTCCACAAAACATAGTTAGAACTAACTTTTGCAGAATGGTCAAATATAAACACGCTACCTTCCCACAACTTGATAACAACTTGGGCAGCAACCCCAAAAATCAAGATGGAAAGTAATATTATTCTTAAGTGTTTCTTCATAATCGTGTATTTCCTCCTCAAATTTATTGAACTGTATGTATCCTACCATAGCTGCCTTACAAATACAACAATCGGCACAGCGAAAAAGGCCGTTGTGCCGATTAACTGTTTTATGACCACCGCCCATTTTCCGGCGGTCCTTTTTTTGACCCTCATCCGGAATGGAAGGGCGTTCCCAGACGATTGAAAATGTGATACAATGACCAGAGAAAATCCCCTGTATTTGATTTTGGGGAAGCCGGAGAGTATCCTGGAAAAGAGAGGTCGGAAGGAGGCGTCCGCTATGCTGAAGCTGCTGCTGGGCCGGGCCGGGACCGGAAAAACGGCCCGGATCCTCCGGGCCATCGCCGGGCAATCAGGGGGGCGGCCCCAGCTGCTCATTGTTCCGGAGCAGCACTCCCACGATATGGAGCGCAGGCTGTGCGCAGAGGGAGGCAACTCCGTGAGTCTGTACGCGGAGGTGCTCTCCTTCACCCGGCTTGCCAGCCGGGTCTTTTCCGTGACGGGCGGACTGGCCGCCCCTGCCCTGGACCCGGGCGGGCGGCTGCTGCTGATGGACGTGGCCCTCAAGTCGGTGGCCGACCAGTTGAAGGTATACGCCCGCCCCTCCCGGAAGCCCCAGTTCCTCACCCGGCTGGCCGCCACGGTGGACGAGTGCAAGTCCAGCGCTATTTCCCCGGAAAAGCTGTGGGAGGTGGCCCGGGAGACCGGGGGAGAGACCGGGGACAAGTTTTCCGACCTGGCCCTTATCTGCGGGGCCTATGAGGCGCTGACCCTCCGGCAGGGGGCCGATCCCCGGGACAGGCTCACCCGGCTGACGGCGGCGCTGGCGGAGTGCCGCTGGGCGGAGGGGCGGGACATCTACCTGGACGGCTTCACCGACTTCACCCCCCAGGAGCGGGGCGTGCTGGAGGAGCTGGTGAAGCAGGCGGGCTCCGTGACGGTGGCCCTCACCTGCGACGGGCTGGACGGGGGGGATGAGGACGTATTCGCCCCCGCCCGGCGCACGGCCCGGCAGCTCCTGGCGCTGGCCCGCCGGTGCGGGACGGCGGCCGAGGCACGGGTCCTGACCCGTCAGGCGGGCTGCGGAAGGGAGGCGCTGGAGCGGGTGGAGGCCCACCTCTTCGATCTGGTGCTCCCCGCCTTTCCCGGCCGGCCGGAGGGGCTGGAGCTCTACCGGGCCTCCGGGCCCTACGCCGAGGTGGAGCGGACGGCGGCCGAGCTGGTCCGGCTGGCGCGGGAGGAGGGATACCGCTGGCGGGAGCTGGCGGTCACTGCCCGGAGCATGGAGACCTACGGCCCGCTCATCGATTTGATCTTCCCGCGGTATGGGGTCCCGGTGTTTCTGGCCCGGATGGACGATGTGCTGCAAAAGCCGGTGCTGGCCCTGGTCACCGCCGCTTTGGACACCGTGGCGGGAGACTACCGCTATGAGGACGTGTTCCGCTATCTCAAGACCGGCCTGGCCGGACTCACCCCGGATGAGACCGACCGGCTGGAGAACTATGTCCTCAAGTGGGACATTCGGGGGAGCCGCTGGAGCCAGGGGAAAGCCTGGAATTTCCATCCGGAGGGCTACGGCGTGCCCTGGACCGATCGGGACCGGACGCGGACAGAGGAGTTGGACGCCTTGCGCCGCAGGGTGTCCGGGCCGCTGGAGCAGCTGCGGGGGGCAAAGGAGCACACCGGCGCCGGGCTGGCGCTGGCGCTGTACCGTTTTCTGGAGGAGATCGGTCTGGCCCAGCGGCTGGCCGCCCGGGGGGAGGAACTGAGGCAGAGCGGCGAGGCCGCCCTGGCCGCCGAATATGAGCAGCTCTGGGATATCCTCTGCGGGGCGCTGGAGCAGTGCAGCGACCTTCTGGGGGAGACTCCCATGGAGTGGGATGAGTTTGCCCGGCTCTTCAGGCTGGTGCTCTCCCAGTACCAGGTGGGCTCCATCCCGGTGTCTCTGGACCGGGTGACGGCGGGGGAGATGCCCCGGCTGGCCCACAAGCACTGCAAGGTCCTCTTCCTGCTGGGGGCCGACGACGGCGCCCTTCCGGCCGCCGCCTCCTCCCCGGGCCTGCTGGCCGACGCCGACCGCTCCCTGCTGGCCTCCTTCGGCCTGGAGAGCGCCCCCCGGCTCACGGACAAGCTGTGGCGGGAGATGACCATCGTCTACGACACTTGCGCCCTGCCCTCGGAACGGCTCACGGTGAGCTGGCCCGCCGCCGGGAGCGGCGGGGAGGAGCGCCGCCCCTCTTTCCTGGTCAAGAAGCTGCGGACCCTGTTCCCGGACCTGGAGGTGGTGGACGAGCGGGCGCTGGCCGAGGACTTCCGGCTGGCGGCCTCCCGTCCCGCGCTGGAGCTGGCGGGGCGCTGTCCCGGGGTGGGGCGGGCGCTGAAGGGCCTGCCGGGATACGCCCCTCTGGTGGAGCGGATGGAGCGGGCCGCCGCGCTGGAGCGGGGGAGCCTCACCCGCCCGGCGGTGGAGGCGCTGTACGGGCGAAGAGTGCCCATGTCGGCCTCCCGGATGGACAAGTACAAATCCTGCCATTTTTCCTATTTCATGCAGTACGGCCTGAAGGCCCGGCCCAGAAAGCCCGCAGGCTTCCAGGCGCCGGAGTACGGCACCTTCGTCCACTATGTGCTGGAGCACGCCCTCAGGGAGCGCCAAGGGAAGGAAATTCCCACCCGGGCGCAGGTTTCGGCGGTGGTGGCGCGGTATGTGGAGGAGGAGCTGGGCGGGCTGGAGGGGGAGACCCCCCGGTTCCGCTACCTCTTCCGGCGGCTTGAAAAGTCGGTGTATGCCGTGGTGGAGAATGTCTGCCAGGAGCTGGCCCGGTCGGACTTCCAGCCCATCGCCTTTGAGCTGGGCTTCGGGCGGGGTCAGGACCTGCCCCCGGTGGAGCTCACCGCCGACGGGGTGACCGTGTCGGTCTCCGGCTTCGTGGACCGGGTGGACGGCTGGGAAAAGGACGGCAGGCTCTACCTCCGGGTGGTGGATTACAAGACCGGGCGCAAATCCTTCGACCTCACCGACGTGTGGAACGGCCTGGGCCTGCAGATGCTGCTCTACCTCTTTACCCTGCGGGAAGAGGGGCAGGCGGTGTTTGGAAAGGAGATCGTCCCTTCGGGGGTGCTCTATCTGCCCGCCCGGGACGCGGTGATCGCCGGGAGCCGGACCATGACCGAGGCCGAGCGCCGGAAGGAAGTGGATGCCCAGCTGCGCCGCAAGGGGCTGGTGCTGGAGGACGGGGACGTGTTGGAGGCCATGGAGCACACCGATGGGGAGCCCCCCCGGTTTCTGCCCGTGCGGGTGAGCCGGAGCTCCGGGGCGATCACCGGGGACGCCCTGGTGAGCGCCGAGCGGCTGGGGCGGCTGGAGCAGCACACCCGGCGCATCCTGGCCGACATCGCCGCCGAGCTGGCCGCCGGGAACATTGCCGCCGACCCCTTCTGGCGCGGGCCGCAGCAGAACGCCTGCCAGTGGTGCGACTACGCCGCCGCCTGCCAGTTCCGGGACGGCGTGGGGGGCGATCGGAGACGGTGGCTTCCCAGCGTGAAGACGGAGGAGTTCTGGGCCGGGCTGGAGGCCGGGGACCGGCGGGAATGAGAGAAGTCCGGGCAGGGACGAGCGGGAGATCGACCGGGAAAGCACCCCCTGCGTTCCCGGTCGAAAAGAACGGACGCTCCGCGTCCCATACACGGAACAGGCGGGCACCCGGCAGACAAACCACATCCAGACACCAACCGCCCGAAGAGAACCGCGATCCGGTTCAGAAAAGGAGGGGAGATCCCCGATGGCCTTTCAACTGACTCCCGAACAGCGCGCCGCCGTGGAGGACCGCGGGGGCGGACTGCTGGTGTCCGCCGCCGCCGGGTCCGGTAAGACCCGGGTGCTGGTGGAGCGCCTGCTGGCCCGGGTGGAGGCCGGTGCGGACATCGACCGCTTCCTGGTCATCACCTACACCAAGGCCGCCGCCGCCGAGCTGCGGGGCCGGGTGGTCGCCGAGCTCTCCGACCGGCTGGCCGAGCGTCCGGGGGACGCCTTTCTCCGGCGGCAGTCCACCCTGGTCTACAAAGCGCAGATCTCCACCATCCACGCCTTCTGCGGCCAGCTTCTCCGGGAGGAGGGGCACCGGCTGGATCTGGATCCCGATTTCCGGCTCTGTGATGAAAACGAGGGCCTCATGCTCATGGAGGACGCCCTCAACGCCGTTCTGGATCGCCGCTATGAGACCATCGTGCCGGAGAGCGATTTTGCCCAGCTGGTGGATACCATGTCCGCCGGACGGGACGACAGCCGCCTCATGCAGATCGTGCTGGACATCCGGGGGCGGATCCAAAGCCACCCGGACCCCGAAGCGTGGCTGGATGAGCAGGAGCGGGCCTTTGCCATGGCGGGGGTGACCGACGCCGGGGACACCCCATGGGGAAGGCTGCTGCTGGCCGACGTCCGCCGTCAGGCCGATTACTGGGCGGGACGGATGGAGGAAGCCCTGGATCTGGCCCAAGAGGAGGAAAAGCTGTCCAAAGCCTACGGCCCCAGTCTGGAGGTCACTCTGGACGGCCTGCGGGAGCTGGCCGCCGCGGCGGAGCGGGGCTGGGACGAGGCGGCCGCCTGCGCCGGAGTGGAGTTTCCGCGTCTGGGCAGCTCCCGGGGCTGCGGGGATCCGGCGGCCCTGGAGCGGATCAAGACCCTCCGGGAGCAGTGCAAGAAGCGGATGGGGAAGCTGGGGGAGCTGTTTTTGGACGACAGCGCCGGGCTTTTGGAGGACATGCGGGCGGTCTGTCCCGCCATCCGGGGGCTCTTCGCCCTGGTGCGGGACTTTGAGGACGCCTACGCCGCCGAAAAAAGCCGCCGGGGGCTGCTGGATTTCTCCGACCTGGAGCACATGGCCGCCCGCCTGCTGAGCGGCGGAGACGGCGCCCCCACCGAACTGGCCCGGCGGTGGGGGGAGCGGTACGACGAGGTGATGGTGGACGAGTATCAGGACACCAACGCCGTCCAGAACGCCATCTTCACCGCTCTCACCGGCGGCGGGAAGAACCTCTTCATGGTAGGGGACGTCAAGCAGTCCATCTACCGTTTCCGCCTGGCCGACCCTACCATTTTTCTCGCCAAATACCGCGCCTACAAGCCGTGGAACGAGGCGGAAGAGGGGGAGCCCCGGCGGGTGGCGCTCTCCCGGAACTTCCGTTCCCGCCTCCAGGTGCTGGAGGGAGCCAACTACATTTTCCGCAGCGTGATGAGCGAGACCTTCGGCGAGATGGACTACACCGACGCCGAGGCCCTGATCCCGGGCGGGACCTTCCCGGAGGGGGAGCCGGGGAACTACGCGGTGGAGCTGGACGCGCTGGACTGCTCCGGGGGCGGGGACGAGGATGGGCCCCGCCCCCCGCGGGACCTGCTGGAGGCCCGGTTTGTGGCCGGACGGGTGCGGCAGCTTCTGGACGAGGGGTTCCCGGTCTCCGACGGGGAGGGGGGGCTGCGTCCGGTGAGGGGCGGCGACATCGTCATCCTTCTGCGCTCTCCGGGCACGGCGCTCCACCACTATGCCGCCGCGCTGGGGGAACAGGACATCCCCTGGGAGGCGGAGGGCGGCGGGGACTTCTTCGCCGCCACCGAGATCGAGGTGGCGCTGGCCCTGCTCCAGATCATCGACAACCCCCGGCAGGACGTACCCCTCATTGCCGCGCTGCGGTCGGCGGTGTACGCCTTTTCCGCCGATCGGCTGGCCCGGATCCGGGCCGCCGCGCCGGAGGAGGATTTCTACACCGCCCTCACCCGGGACGGGGGAGAGGACGCCGCCGCCTTTCTGCGGGAGCTGGAGGAGCTCCGCCGCCGGGCGGGGGATGAGAGCTGCTCCGATCTGCTCTGGCGGGTCTACGACCGGGCCAATCTGCTGGGGGTCTACGGAGCCATGGACGAGGGAGAGACCCGCCGGGGCAACCTCCTGATGCTGGCTCAGCTGGCCCGGGAGTTCGAGGCAGCGGGCCACCGGGGGCTGTTCGGCTTCCTGGCTTATCTCCAGCGGCTGCGGGAGAACGGAGGCAAGCTCACCCTCCCCGCCGCGGGGGGGAACGGGGGCGTGCGGATCATGAGCATCCACCGCTCCAAGGGCCTGGAGTTCCCGGTGGTGATTCTGGCCGGGCTGGCCCGGCAGCTGAACCGGCAGGATACCACCCGGCCCATCCTCTTCCATCCCCGGCTGGGGGTGGGGCCCAAACGGCTGGATCTGGAGCGGATGGTGGAATATCCCACGCTGGCCCGGCTGGCGGTGGCGCGGCAGATGGACTACGAGATGGCGGCGGAGGAGCTGCGGCTTTTGTATGTGGCCATGACCCGGGCCAAGGAGAAGCTGATCCTGAGCTGTGCCCTCACCGGCGGGCGGGGGGACGTGGACAAGCTGCTGCCCAGCGCCGGGACGCCTACGGAGCCGCAGGCCTTGCTCAACTGCGCCAGCCCCGCGCAGTGGGTGCTGCTGCCCGTGCTGGCCCGGCCGGAGGCGGGGGCGCTGCGGGGGGAGGGACTTTTGCCCCCCGCCGCTGCCGGAACGCGCTTCGGCCCGGCCTGGGATCTGCGGTGGGTGGACGGCGCTTCCCTGGCGGAAACGCCTGCCGGACGGATGGCCCGTAGGGAGGAGACGGCGCCAGAGGAAGGGGGGGCGGATCTGTCCGCCCGGTTTGCCTGGGTCTACCCTCATGCCGGAGATGTGGAGCTTCCCTCCAAGCTCACCGCCACCCAGCTCAAGGGGCGGGCGCTGGACGATGAGGCGGCGGAGGAGGCTCCCAGCCCCCCGCGCCCGCTTCGGTTCGAACGGCCCCGGTTTGCCGCCCGGCGGCTGGGCCTCACCCCCGCCCAGAAGGGAACCGCCCTCCATCTGGTGATGCAGTATATCGATTTCGGCCGCTGCGGCAGCACGGAGGCGGTGGCGGGAGAGATCGCCCGGCTGGTGGAGCGGCAGTTCCTCACCCCGGAGCAGGGAGAGGCGGTGGACCCGGCTTTGATCTACGCCTTTTTTGCTTCGGATCTGGGGCGGGAGGCGCTGGCCGCTCCCACGCTGCGCCGGGAGTTCAAGTTCTCCATCCTGGTTCCCGCCCGGCAGTATTTTTCCCGGGCGGGGGAGGGGGAGCAGGTGCTCCTCCAGGGCGTGGTGGACTGCTGCTTTGAGACGGGCGAGGGCCTGACGGTGGTGGATTTCAAGACCGACCGGGTCAGGGGCGGGGCGCTGGCCGCCCGGGCGGAGGAGTACCGCCCTCAGCTGGAGGCCTATGCCAGGGCGCTGGCGGAGATCACCGGGAAGCCGGTGGCCCGGCGGGTGCTGTGGTTTTTCTCCGAAAGGCGGGCTGTGGAAGTTTAGCGGAAAAATATGGGTTGAAATACCTCGGCTGTCTATGTATAGTATACATAGACAGCCGAGGTATTTTCGGAGGGCGAAAAACGGCCCGACGGAACGCAAAATCTCTGTGATCCACACGATCCGGTCACATAGAAGGAGGGCAATTATGAAAAAGAAGACCATTGACCACACTGAGCTGCTGGTACTGACGCTCCTGGCCGGAGAGGACATGTACGGCTACCAGATCATCACCGAGCTGGCGAGAAGGAGCGACCACACCTTCGACATGAAGGAGGGGACCCTCTATCCGGTGCTCCACGGCCTGTGGAAGGACGGACAGGTGGAGGCCTACGAGGCAGAGGCTCCCACGGGGCGGAAGCGGAAGTATTACCACCTCACAAAAAAAGGCCGGGAGGCGCTGAAGGCGGAGACGGAGGAGTGGAAGAGCTACGTCCACGGAGTGAACGCCGTCCTCTCCGCCTGTCCGGCACTGGGGTAAGGCTATGGAACGGGAAGAATTTTGCCGCCGGGTGATCTGGCAGATGAAGCGTGCCACTTTGCGGGAGCAGGATTGGGTCAAGGCGGAGCTGATGGGCCATCTGGAGGATCACGCAGACGCGCTGGAGCAGGCGGGCTACGACCCGGAAGAGGCCCGCTCCCGGGCGGTGGCGGCCATGGGGGAGCCGGAGGAGATCGGGCGGGCGCTCAATGCCCAGCTGTCTGTTTTTTGGCTGCTGCTATCCAGAATCAGCACCGTTTGCATCATGCTCCTCTGCCTGGGGCTGGTGGGATCTCTGAGTGCGGGGTATCGGGTTTTTCAAAATGTGCAGGCGAGGGTTGACCCGGGGAGCGGCCTTCACGGGCCCGGGGAGGGCTATGTCCGGCAGAAGGTGGATGTGCGGGGCGCGGCCGGGTCGGATATCCTGCGGGTCTATTGGGTCGATCTGTCTGAGGAAGAAGCACTTGCGGAGGTCCATTTCTGCATTTACGACGAAAATCCGTTTGGGCGTGCAGCGAATGGAACAGAAAATTCCATTCGGGCCCGGGCCCCGGATGGGACCTGGAACCGCTATGGCGGCGGGGGGCAGGGCAGCGATGGCGCGTGGTACTGGCGGCTGTCCGACATTCCGGTGGAGCCCGGACAAACCAGCCTCGCCCTGCGCTATGACCGCTTTGGAGAGCACATGCCCCTGACGATTCCATTGGAGTGGGAGGCGGCGGAGTGAACCGGAAAAAACGACATCCGACCCGCCGCCGGACGGCCTTGCGGCAGACGGCGGCGGCCATTGCGCTGCTTCTGCTGCTCGGGTTACTGAACGGCGGATCCATTCTGCCTGCGGGAGTTCTTCGATCCCAGGCCGACAGGCAGGGCTGCGGGGCTGTCCGCGTGGTGAAAACGGTGGGGCAGCTGCCTGTTGGACGGCGCTGCCGAAGGGTTTACCTCAGCGCCAATGAAAATGCGGTGATGATGAGCACGGCCGATCTTTCCGTGCCCTGGGGGTGGATGGGGGGAAGCGGCGCTGTGCTGGACTGCTCTGGAGAGGGGAGCCGGCTCCACACCGCCCTCTGGACGATTTCCCATGAGAAGGGGCGCTTTGCCTATTTCTTCGGCCGGGTGGACGACCCGGAAATTCAGGAGGTGAGCTTTGTTTACGGCTACCGGGATGCCGACGGCGATTTGATCCGCCATCCCCTGGGCACTTCCTCTCTCACGTCCCGCCGGGCTGATTGGGTGAGGTGGGGCGGCCGCGATTATTTTGTCATTCCATACGACTGCGATGACCGGTACATCAAGGAGAATCCGGGCTGGTTCTACCCCTGTGTGGATGGAGTGCCGGTGTCTGCTGCGACCACGGTGGACAGTTGGACCGGCACCAGTCTGGGGGATTAAAGAGCAGAGAAAAACCGAAAAACCACTTGCATTTTTGAAAAAACTGTGCTATCATATCAACTGCGTTTATAAGGCGTGGAGGTTTGCTGCGCCGCCTTACCCGGAACGAGAAAGAGGTGAAACAAACATGAAGGAAGGAATTCATCCCAACTACAAGCAGACGACCATCACCTGTGCCTGCGGCAACGTGATCGAGACTGGCTCCACCAAGGAGAACATCCGTGTCGAAGTCTGCTCCAAGTGTCACCCCTTCTTCACCGGCAAGCAGAAGATGGTGGACTCCGGTGGCCGTGTCAGCCGCTTCAACAAGAAGTTCGGCCTGGACAAGCAGTAATTTTGGGATCATTTTGGGCTCGTGCCGGTTACGGTACGGGCCCTTTTGCATATCATAGACTGGGAGGCGAATGTAATATGTTTCAAACAAGAGACCCGAAGGACTTAAGCGTCAACTTTTTTTCGCTGTTGAGCGACCGCTGGGGGCTGGTCACCGCCGCCGACGGGAAGGGCTGCAACCCCATGACCGTGAGCTGGGGCGGGGTGGGGGTGCTCTGGAACAAGCCGGTGGCCACCGTCTATCTCCGGCCCCAGCGCTACACCTACGGCCTGATGGAGCAAAATGAGTTTTATTCCCTCTCCTTTCTCCCTGCCGACCGCCATGATGTAGTGGCCCTGTGCGGGAGCAAAAGCGGGCGGGACACAGACAAGACGGCCGCCTGCGGTTTGACGGTGTGCCGGGACCAGAGCGCCCCCTATTTTGCGGAGGCCGAGCTGGTGCTGATCTGCCGGAAGCTCTACGCGCAGGATCTGAAGCCGGAGTGCTTTGTTGAGAAGGCCCTGGATGGGAAAAACTATCCCAATCACGACTACCACCGGATGTACATCGGGGAGATCGTGAGCGTACTGCAGAAATAAAGGTCCAGATCCGGGCGGGGCGTCCGGAGGAGGACGGAACGTTCTTTGGCCCTGTTCCGGGAGGAAAAGGGCGGATGGAGGCACTATGTTTGAAAAAACTTTAGACGAGAGCAAGATCAACCGGGCCGTGCTGGCGGGGCTCAACGCCCCCTGCCTGAGCCGGGAGGAGAACGCCGACGAGGGCTCTCTGGAGGAGCTGGAGGCGCTGCTGGAGACGGCGGGGGGACAGTGCGTGGGCACTGTCCTGCAAAACAAGACTACCCCCGATCCCCGGACCTTTTTGGGCGAGGGCAAGGTGGGGGAGGTCAAACAGCTTGTGGAGGCCGCGGGGGCCGACCTGGTGATCTTCGACAACGACCTCTCTCCCTCCCAGCAGAGGGCCCTCACCGAGGACTTGGGGGTCCAGGTGCTGGATCGCTCGGCCCTCATCCTGGACATCTTCGCCCAGCGGGCCCGCACCAGCGAGGGGCGGCTCCAGGTGGAGCTGGCCCAGTACAAATATCTGCTGCCCCGCCTCACCGGCATGTGGGGCCATCTGGTGCGGCAGAACGCGTCCGGCGGCAAGTCCCCCATCGGCACCCGCGGCCCCGGCGAGACCCAGCTGGAGACCGACCGGCGGCTCATCCGCGGCAAGATCACCAAGCTGGAGGGGGAGCTGCGGGAGGTCCGCCGGGTGCGGGCCACCCAGCGCCAGCGCCGGGAGAAAAACGAGGTGCCGGTGGTGGCCATCGTGGGCTACACCAACGCGGGCAAGTCCACCCTCCTGAACGCCCTCACCGGCTCGGACATCCCGGCTAACAACCGCCTTTTCGACACCCTGGACACCACTACCCGGACACTGGAGCTCTCCGACACCTGCACGGTGCTCGTCTCCGACACCGTGGGCTTTATCTCCAAGCTGCCCCACCACCTGGTGGAGGCATTCAAGGCCACACTGGAGGAGTTGGAGTACGCAGACCTGCTGCTCCACGTCATCGACGCCTCCAACCCGGGGTGGCGGGAGCAGGCCGAGGTGGTGGAGCGGCTCATCACCGAACTGGGCGCCTGGGAGACCCCCAGGGTGGATGTGTTCAACAAGGCCGACCTGCTGGACGGGGACATTCTGCCTCACGGGGAGGACATCGTCACCATCTCCGCCCGGACCGGACAGGGACTGGAGGAGCTGAAGGAAAAGCTGCGCAGCCGCCTGGATCTGGGGAACCACCGGGTGACGCTGGCCCTGCCCTATGACCAGGGCGGGCTGATGGACATGCTTTACCGGGAGGCCAGAGTGGAGCAGGTAGAGTACGGCGAGACCATCGACGTGGTGGCGGTGTGTACGCCCAAGGTGCTGGGCCGGGTGCGGGCGTATATCGCCGACGGCTGGACGCCCCCCAGAGAATTTTGGGAGGACTGAATGGAACGGCTGGAAACGGCCCGGCTGATCCTCCGCCCCTTTACGGCGGCGGACGCCGGGGATCTGTATGAATATGCCGCCGATCCCCGGGTGGGACCGGCGGCGGGGTGGCCCGCCCACAAGAGCCTGGAGGAGAGCCGGGAGATCATCCGCACGGTGTTTTCCGAACCCTGGGTCTACGCGCTGGAGGACCGGGGGACGGGAAAAGTTCTCGGTTCAGCGGGCTTTGTGAACCGCCACCCGGATGGGATCGATCCCGCCTGCCCCGACGACGAGATCGGCTATGCCCTGAACCCCGCTTTCTGGGGCCGGGGCCTGATGCCGGAGGCGGTGGAGGAGCTGCTCCGCTTCGGCTTTGAGGAGCGGGGGCTCTCCCGGATCTGGTGCGGGCACTACGAGGGAAACGAGAAGTCTAAGCGCGTGATCTGCAAGTGCGGTTTTTCCTACCGCTTTACAGAGCGGTCCTGGGTGGCGGCCATGGGGGAGTACCGGGTGGAACGCCACTATCTTCTCCGGCGGGAGGACTGGCGTACACAAATGAAATGAGAGAACGGGAGGTCCGGGATGACGGAATATCAGATCCCCACCGGGGCGGCGGAGACCGAGTTTACCGAAAAGCGCTCCCGGTTTATCGGCCATGTCTGGCCGGTGGAGACCGAAGCGGAGGCCCGCGCCTGCATTGAGGAGACGAAAAAACGCTATCATGACGCCCGGCACAACTGCTGGTGCTACCTTATCCGGGAGGGCGGCGTGATCCGCTATTCCGATGACGGGGAGCCTCAGGGGACGGCGGGCCAGCCCATGCTGGGGGTGTTCCAGAAGGAGGGGGTGGAGAACGTCTGCTGTGTGGTCACCCGCTACTTCGGCGGCGTGCTGCTGGGGGCCGGCGGGCTCACCCGGGCCTACGGCCGCTCTGCCAAGGACGCCCTGGACGCCGCCGGGATCTCGGTGGTGCGCCCCTGGACGATGGCGGAGGTGGACTGCCCGTATCCCCTCTTCGAGCGGGTGCGGCTGGAGATCCCCGCACTGGGGGGCGTGGAGGGGGAGCACGACTTTGGCTTTCTGGTCACGGTTCGGGCTTTGCTGCCCGAGGGTGCGGCCGAGCCCTTTGCCCGGCGGATGCAGGAGCTCTCCGCCGGGGGTGTTGCCCCCCGCATCGTGGGAGAACAGTGGAAAGCGGTGCCCCGACAGGACAGATAAAAAGAATTTAAAAACTTTTAACCGGAAAAAGAGGGTTTTTGACCTCCGCGTCGTATAACAATTATATCGAAACCGAGGAGGCGAGCGCATGACCATCCGGGAACAGCTGGAGGAACGGGAACGCAAGGACCTGTCACCCCTGGCCTGCCTGTCCGCTGAGTCCCGGGGGCGGATACGGCCTGTGGAGCCCTGCCCTATGCGGACCTGCTTTCAGCGGGACACCGACCGGATCGTCCACTCCAAAGCGTTTCGACGGCTCAAGCACAAGACCCAGGTTTTCCTCCAGCCGGAGGGGGACCATTACCGCACCCGTATGACCCACACGCTGGAGGTGGCCCGGGTGGCCCGGACCATTGCCCGGGGCCTGGGACTCAACGAGGATCTCACAGAGGCCGCCGCCCTGGGGCACGATTTGGGGCACACACCCTTCGGTCACGCGGGGGAGAGGCTTTTGAACGAGATCATGCCCGGTGGCTTCCGTCACAACGAACAGTCCCTCCGGGTGGTGGACCGGCTGGAGAACGATGGCGCGGGGCTCAACCTGACCTATGAAGTCCGCCGGGGCATCCTCTGCCACTCCGGGCCGGAGGCCGCCGAGACCCTGGAGGGCCAGGCGGTCCGCATCGCCGACAAGATCGCCTATTTGAGCGCCGACATCGACGACGCGCTCCGGGGCGGCATCATCTATCCGCTGGACATCCCGGCCCATGTGGCGCAGGAGCTGGGGAACACGCACTCCGAACGCATCAACACCCTGGTGATGGACATCATCCGTACCAGCCGCGGCCAGGGGAAGATCCGGCAGTCTGAGGCGAAGGGGCGGGCCATGAGCGATCTGCGGGCGTTTATGTTCGAGTCGGTCTACCGAAACCCTGTGGCCAAGGGGGAAGAGGGAAAGGCGCAGGAGATGATCCGACGGCTGTTCGAGTACTACCTGTCGGATCTGGATCAGCTGCCTCCGGAGTTTCAGGAGATCCGGGTGGCGGAGGGGAAAGAGCGTGCCGTCTGTGACTACATCGCGGGAATGACCGACGCATTCGCGGTGGAGCGCTATCTGGATCTGTTCATCCCCAAGTCCTGGTCGGTCAAATAGGCGTACATAGAATTTTTGGGCCCCCATGGGGCCATACTTCCTCCTGTCAATGGTATAACCTTGTCATAGTTTGGCAATCATAGCGGAAAGGAGGAGGGAATGTGCCCATTCCAGAGCGATTTATCGACGAGCTGGTAGCGCGCAGCGAGTTGTCCGGCGTAGTGGGCGAATATGTCCACCTGACGCCCAAGGGGGGCAGCCTGTGGGGCTGCTGTCCCTTCCACAACGAAAAGACCCCCTCCTTCCACGTGGTGCCGGAGAAGCAGATCTACCACTGCTTTGGCTGCGGCAAAGGGGGAGGCGTCATCTCCTTTGTCATGGAGATGGAGCATGTATCCTTTACCGATGCCGTACGGCTGCTGGCCAAGCGGGCGGGGATGGAGGTCCCTGATGCCGCCGGAGATGAGGCCGGGCGGAAGAAGTTCCGCCGGGTGCTGGAGGCCAACCGGGAGGCCGCCCGATTCTATCATGACTATTTGAAGCGCCCCGGGGGCCAAGCTGTCCGGGACTATATCGCCCACCGGCGGATCGGGACGAAGTTTGCCACCCGGTTCGGTCTGGGGGCCGCTCCCGACGAGTGGGACGTTCTCACCCGGGCGCTGACGGAGAAGGGCTTTTCCAAGATGGAGCTTATCGACGCCGGGCTGGCGGTGGCGGGAAAGAACGGGGGCATCTACGACAAGTTCCGATCCCGGCTGATGCTCCCCGTCATCGATGTGCGGGGGGATGTGGTGGGGTTTACCAGCCGTCTGCTTCCGGGATTGGAGGGGGCTAAGTACCTCAACAGTCCGGACACGGTGGCTTTCAAAAAGAGCCGTCTTATCTACGCGCTCAACTTCGCCAAGAACACCAAGCGGCCCAACCTGGTTTTGGTGGAGGGCAACATCGATGTCATCACCCTCCACCAGGCGGGATTTGACAACGTGGTGGCCACCATGGGCACCGCCCTCACCGAAGAGCACGCCCGCATCCTCTCCCGGTACACGAAGGAGCTGGTGCTCTGCTACGACAACGATGCGGCCGGGAAGAAGTCCACCGACCGGGTGCTGGGCATCCTGAAAAACACGAACCTGGCGGTTCGGGTGCTCCAGCTCCCCAACGCCTATGACGCCGACGGGAAACCCCTCAAGCAGGACCCGGACGACTTTGTGAAGAAATTCGGCCCCGCTGCCTTTGAGAAGTGCCTCAACGGAAGCGCGGGCCAGAACGACTACCGGCTGGACACCCTGCTTCAGGGGGCCGACCTCTCCGGCGACGAGGGGCGGATGGCGTTCCTGCGGTCGGCGGTGGAGACCGTGGGGGCGCTGGCCAGCCCCATCGAGCGGGAAATTTACGGCAACAAGGCGGCGGCCGCTGCCGGGATCTCCGGCGCCGCCTTCGCCCAGGAGGTGGAGCGGTGGCGGAAGGGACAGGTGAGGCAGGCCCGCAGGAAAGAACAACGCCGGGATCTCACCCCTGCCACGTTTCTCCAGCCCCGGAGCCGGGAACTCAGATACGAGAACCTCCGTTCCGCCCGGGCGGAGGAGGGGATCCTTCGGTTGGTCCTGCTGGACCCTGCCCTCTTTGCCGCGGCCCGGATCGAGCCGGAGGGATTTTCCTCCCCCGTGCTGGGAAAGGCCTTTGGCCTGCTGCGCCAGCGGCATGAGAAGGGGCTGAGCGTCCAGCTGGCTGCGCTGGCGGGAGATCTGACCGGCGAGGAGATGAGCCATCTGACTCAGGTGGTGACCCAGCCGGAATCCCTGGCCAACGGACGGAAAGCCATGAACGACTACATACAGACCATCGAGACCGAAGCGATTGAGCGCAGAGCCCCCCAGAGTGGAGAAGCACTGCTGGCCCTTCGGGCCAAACAAAGAGAAAAAACAATGGAGGATGGACAATGAGCGAGAAGAAGACCGCCGGCAAGGCCGCCGACAAGCGCGTTAAGGGGAAGGATCAGGAATCTCTCACCCTCTCCGTCGAGCAGATGGAGGCCGGAAAGGCGGAGCTGATGCGCCTTCTGGAGGGTGTCCCCGGTGCGGAAAAGGTGGCCGACCTGCTGGACAAGGGCAAAAAGAAGGGAAAGCTGTCCGCCTCCGAGATGATGGAAGTCCTGGATGAGCTCAACCTGGAGAGCGATCAGATGGACAAGATCTACGACGTCATGGAGAACCTGGGAATTGACGCCGCTGGGGACGAGGAGGATCTGCCCGACCTGGACGATCTGGAGAGCCTGGCCGACGTGGATCTGGTGCCGCCTGCCGAGGAGATCGTGGAGATCGAGGAGACTGCCGAGGAGGAGACTGTGGATCCCAGCAGTCTGGCCGATGCCTTCGGCATCGATGATCCGGTGCGGATGTACCTCAAGGAGATCGGCAAGGTGGACCTGCTCAGCGGGGACGAGGAGGTCGTGCTGGCGCAGGATATGGGCCTGGGCGCGGAAGCAGCCGCCGCACTGAAGGAGGCGGGAGACGACCTGCCCCCCGAGACCCGGAACGAGCTGGAGAGAGCGGTGAAGAAGGGCGAGCGGGCCAAGCAGCGCCTGGCCGAGGCCAACCTTCGTCTGGTGGTCTCCATCGCCAAGCGGTATGTTGGCCGGGGGATGCTTTTCCTCGACCTGATCCAGGAGGGCAACCTGGGTCTCATCAAGGCCGTGGAGAAGTTCGACTATACCAAGGGCTACAAATTCTCCACCTATGCCACCTGGTGGATCCGGCAGGCCATCACCCGCGCCATTGCCGACCAGGCCCGCACCATCCGCATCCCCGTGCATATGGTGGAGACCATCAACAAGGTCATCCGGGTCTCCCGCCAGCTCCTGCAGGAGCTGGGCCACGATCCTACCCCCGAGGAGATCGCCGAGGAGATGGGGATGCCGGTGGACAAGGTGCGGGAGATCCTGAAGATCGCCCAGGAGCCCGTGAGCCTTGAGACCCCCATCGGAGAAGAGGAGGACAGCCACCTGGGCGACTTCATCCCAGACGAGGATGCCTCCGAACCGGCCGAGGCCGCCAGCTACACCCTTTTGAAGGAACAGCTCATCGATGTGCTGGACACCCTCACCCCACGGGAGGAGAAGGTGCTCAAGCTGCGCTTCGGCCTGGAGGATGGCCGAACCCGCACGCTGGAAGAGGTGGGCAAGGAGTTCAACGTCACCCGGGAGCGGATCCGCCAGATCGAGGCCAAGGCGCTGCGGAAGCTCCGTCACCCCAGCCGGAGCAAGAAACTCAAGGACTTTTTGAACTGAGAACACAAGGAGGGCCCCGGAGAGCAGACGCTCTCCGGGGCCCTCCTTGTGATTGAGCTTGACAAAGCCTTCCTACAAGTGTAAGATTTTGATACTACATATGTAGGAGCTGATTTTTTTTGAAAATGACGGAGAGCGAGTGGGCCGTGCTGGAGGTCCTGTGGACCGGGGAGGCGTTTGCCCTGGGCGAGGTGGCCCGACAGCTGGAACCTGTGACGGGCTGGAGCCGGAACACGGTGTTTACCTATTTGAGCCGGATGGAGAAGAAGGGGCTTGTCTCCATCGACCGGACCCGGGAGAAGCCCTACTCCGCGGCGGTGGATCGGGAGGACTGCGCGCGGGAGGAGCGGGGCGAACTGCTCAGCCGGGTGTATGGGGGGGCTGCCGGTGATCTGGTGGCGGCCTTTTTGAAGGAGACCGTCATCTCCCGGGAAGAGCGGGAGCGCCTGCGGGGGCTGCTGGACGACATGGAGGTCTGACATGAGGAGCCTCTGGGGATTTCTGGTGCAGACCTTGACCGTGTCGCTGGTGGCGGCACTTTTGCTGGTGGTGAAGGAGCTGCTGGCGGATAAGCTCTCCCCTCGCTGGCAGTATGGGATCTGGGGCGTGCTCGCGCTGCGGATCCTGATGCCGGTGTCCATGTCCCGGCATGTGCTTCTTCCGGTCCCGCTCTGGGTGGAGACATGGAAGGGGGCGGTGGAACGTACGATGGACTCCGCCTATGCCGAAGTGTACCGGGCAACCTCCGTCCAAGGGCCGGTGCCCCTCCTGGAAGGCGGCCCCCGGAGCATCACCGACTGGCTGTTTGTGATATATGCCGCGGGCGTGGCGGCAGTGCTGCTGTGGTATGCGGTATCTTATCTCCGGCTGAAGCGGATCCTGCGCCGTGGGCGTCCGGCTTCGGAGGAGACGCGGAAACGCATCCAGTCTGTCTGTACCGCATGTTCTTTGCGCGCCTGCCGCACTGTGGCGGTGCCGGGCCTGCCCTCCGCCTTTGTGTGCGGGGTGTTTCACCCCGTACTGGCGTTGCCCGCGGACACCGAGACCGACGACAAAGTGCTGCTCCATGAGCTGCTGCATTTTCAGCATCGGGATGCCCTGCAAAGTGTATTCTGGTGTGTCCTGCGGGCGCTTCATTGGTGCAACCCCTTTTTGCAGGCGGTGTTTGACCGCATCGGCAACGACATGGAGTCCCTTTGTGACCAGCGGGTGCTGGAGCGGTTGGAGGGCGAGGAGCGCCGGGAATACGGCGGCATTTTGCTGGAGATGGCCAATGACCGCTACCCCAGGGTGCCCGGAACCACCTCGGTTTCCAACGGCGGGAAGAATATTGCCCGCCGGATCACGGCAATCGTGCGGTTTAAGAAGTATCCGAAGGGAATGGGGCTGGTGTCGCTGTGCATCGCCTTCGTTTTGGCGGTCCCAGTGCTGGCGGGGACCGCGGAAAGCTATGAGGGAGGTCTCTATCGCCCCCGCGATACGGGATTGAAATTCACGCAGGCAATGGCTCTGGCCCGTATCCGGCGGTGCACCACCGTGGCCGGAGCGCTGGACACCTATACCAAGGGACTGATGTATGAAAACGGCATTTATATTGCCACGGCGTCGCCGCTGGGCAGGCATGAGGAGATCGAAGCGGAGATTCGAAAGAATGTGGAAACGGAAAACTGGGTGGCCTACCATCTGGACGCGGGGGATGAACTGGAATATTTATCCCGGGACAACGGATACCAGGTCTGCAATCTGGATTTGCAGGACGACGGCAGCTATAAAGCGCTGATCGTGTTCTATGCGACCGCGTTTTTGAATCCGGACGGTGAGGGCCGGTGGTGTGATAAAGACGGAAATGCCTATGCCGGCTGTGTCGCCGTTCCCGTCATCATTCGCCGGGAGAACGGCTGGGTGGTGGAGGAGCGCGGGTTACGGCAGCGTTTCCCCGGCATAGACGCCTCCGCGCTGCTGTATGCGGAAGAGCCCTCCGCTATCTTGAGAAAATATCGTGCAAATGGGGAAAGGGGGAGCGTGGAGGTGTGCGTCAGTACATGCTATACCGTTGATAATACCGTGGAGGGCGGCGACTGGGGCCTGTTCGGATCGTCCCCTTTTGATGAGACGCCAAAGCCAAACGCCGCGTTTGACCACTGTACAGAACACAGATACACAACATATGCCTTTGGCGGAAGTTTGCAGCAGCGGAAAAAACTGACGTATGCCGCCATGGAGTCCAGTCCTCTGGATTCACTGGGTGATGAGCCGGTGTTTACGGGAAAAGCCAACGTGGGAGACAGCGGCTGGAGCAGAAGCGGCGGGAGCTCCGGCTGCGGCAGAGTGGTAACACCGGACTGGGATGGGACGCTCACCGACGGCAGCGGCGGCACGGCGGAAATGAGGGATGGTCTGGCCCGGCTTCCGGCGGGCTATGCCGTGCGGCTCTATTGGAACGGTAAAGCGGTGGAAGATTTTATTCTTGAGGAGATTGGCTGAGATGGGGCGGGAGGAACTGGCGGGCGCCGTGAAGCGGATCGCCTGGGGCTATGTGCTGCTCCATGTCAACGTCAATCTCGGCAGCCTGAACATCCTGCCAAACTGGCTGGGCTATCTCCTGATCCTGGGGGTGCTCCCCATGCTTGGAGAAAGAGAGCCCTCCGCTCTGCTTCTGCGCCCGCTGGGGATCTTGCTGGTGCTCTGGGAGGGGGTGCTCTGGGCCCTGACCTTGTTTGGCATCCCTTTCGACAGCATCACATTGAGCATCATTGCCGCAGCGGTGGGACTGTACTTCCACTTTCAGCTGCTGACCAACCTGGCGGAGATTGCCGGACGGTACGGCTGTCCGGAACAGCGAAAAATTTTGTGCCTTCGCACGGTGCGGACCCTCCTGGTTACAGGACTCTCTCTGCCGGTGCCCTGGGCGCGTTATGCGGGACTGACCCTGGGTGCGGCCGTGGTCAATCTGGCAGCGGCGCTTTGGATCTGTTCTCTGCTGTTTTCCCTGCGGAGCTCTCTGGAGGGAGCCGGGAGGCTCGCCGGAACGGAATGAGGGAAAAAGAGTCTGAGAAATGTATCCCAGGCTCTTTCTCTGTACAAAAAATGCATTAAAAATGAAGAAAGACAAGTTAACTGATACGATATTGACGTTTTGGCGCACTGTGTACAAAACAGATACAATACTATTTGAGACCCCCGAAAATTCTTGAATTTAGAAGTAAAAGGGACAAATCCGGCGGGGAGAAAAGAATTTCATGACAAGAGAACAGGCGGTGGCGGTGGGAAAAGAACTGCTGCCCCATACGCTGACGTTTTGGGGGATCCTGGTTTTTGTGGCGGCCTACACCGTGCTTTTCGGCGGGGGAGAGGCCCTGGCCGCCGTTTCTCCGGTGATCGGGCTGTGCATGCCCGCCGCAAATGGACCTGGGCATGGAGCGGCGTTCCACCGCCGGAACGCGGCTTCTTCTCTTTGCCGGGATGAGGGTTTTGGCACCGCTTTCCCTCCGGAATCCCTGGCCGGGGATCGTGGTGAATGCCGCCGTGGCGGGCGGGATCCTTCTGCTCACCGGGGAGCTGTTGGAGCGGCGCACAGAAGCTGTTTCTCCGCTGGAGCGGGCGGCGGACGGGAACGGACAGGATGGCCCCTCCGCCGAAATGTAAAAAAGAAGTCAAAATTTAATGGCACACCTTGTCGGAATCTCTGAAAATGGAGAAAACGGGGTTTTTCCGTTGCAATCCGGAGGGAAGTCCGATATAGTAAAAAGGAATTAAAACGAAACTTTTGAAGGGGAGGCGAGGGCATGACCGGCAGTCAGTTCTGGCGCGGCAGCGTGGCTGTCACCGGAGTTCCTGCCTGCTGTGCAGGGGCGGAGTCTGCCCATCTGAGCCGAATCTTCAAACGAGTGAAAAGGACATGACGCACTTGCGTCATGTCCTTTTTCTGTTATTTGGAACGGGAGGAACAGCATGAAAAAAGTCGCCATCATCATGGGCAGCGACAGCGATTGGCCGGTGGTCAAAGCTGCGGCCCAGCAGCTCAGGGCCTGGGAGATCCCCTTCGAGGCCCACATTCTAAGCGCCCATCGCACCCCGGAGGCCGCGGGAGAATTTGCCCGCACTGCCCGGGGGAATGGTTTCGGCGTCATCATCGCCGCCGCGGGAATGGCCGCCCACCTGGCGGGCGTGCTGGCCGGGAACACCACACTGCCCGTCATCGGGATCCCCATGAAGGGGGGCGCGGCCGACGGGCTGGACGCCCTGCTGGCCACGGTGCAGATGCCCTCCGGGGTGCCGGTGGCCACGGTGGCCATCAACGGAGCCAAAAACGCCGCCGTCCTGGCCGCCCAGATCCTCGCCGTGAATGAGGAGGGATTGGCCGCACGCCTCACGGAGGCCAAGGCCGAGATGAAGGCCCAGATCGAGCAAAAAGACGCCAAGCTCCAGGAAGAGCTGGAAGCCATTTCCAACAATTAAAAAAGGAGATAGAGGAACATGGAGAAGAGAGAGCTGCTTTACGAGGGAAAGGCCAAGAAGGTCTACGCCACCGACGACGCCAACCTGATCATCGTGGACTACAAGGACGACGCCACCGCCGGAAACGGCTCGAAAAGGGGCACGATCCGGGGGAAAGGTGTCGTGAACAATAAGGTCACCAACTCTCTCATGCAGATGCTGGAGAAGGAAGGAGTCCCCACCCACTTCGTTCAGCAGCTTTCCGACCGGGAGACTGTGGTGAAGAAGGTTTCCATCGTGCCCTTGGAGGTCATCGTGCGCAACGTGGCCGCCGGCAGCTTCACCGCCCGGCTGGGCGTGAAGGAGGGCACCCGTTTTGCCCAGCCCACCCTGGAATACAGCTATAAGGACGACGCCCTGGGCGATCCCCTCATCAATCACTCCCACGCCCTGGCGCTGGGGGCCGCCACCGCTGAAGAGCTGGCCACCATCGACCGCTACGCCCTCAAGATCAACGAGGTGCTGAAAAACTACCTCAAGGGTTATAACATCGACCTCATCGACTTCAAGCTGGAGTTTGGCCGCCTGCCTGACGGCACCATCGTTCTGGCCGACGAGATCAGCCCCGACACCTGTCGGTTCTGGGACGCCGCCACCGGCGCCCACCTGGACAAGGATCTGTTCCGCCGGGATCTGGGCGGCGAAGTGGAGGCCTATCAGGAAGTGATGAAGCGCCTTCTGGGGGAATAAGATGGAGCCGATCTGGGACAAGCTCCACGAGGAGTGCGGCGTTCTCGGCATCTATGACGCCGGGGACATCGAGGACATCATCTCCGACACCTATTACGGCCTCTATGCCCTCCAGCACCGGGGGCAGGAGAGCTGCGGCGTGGCGGTCAACGACGACGGCGTCATCCAGCTCCACAAGGACGTGGGGTTGGTCAGCGAGGTCTTTGCCCGGGATGTGCTGGAGCGTCTGCCCCGGGGGAAAATGACGGTCGGCCACTGCCGCTACGCCACCACCGGAACCCGTAACGCCGCCAACGCCCAGCCTCTGGTGGTGCGGCATGTAAAGGGCTCCATGGCGCTGGCCCACAACGGAAACCTCACCAACGCAGCCCGGCTTCGCCGGGACTACGAGCTCCAGGGTGCCATCTTCCACTCCACCAGCGACACCGAGGTCATCGCCTACACCATCACCCGCCAGCGGCTCCGGACCCCCTCCATTCAGGAGGCGGTGGTGGCCGCCATGTCCGAACTTCAGGGGGCCTATTCCCTGGTCATCATGTCTCCCCGCAAGCTCATTGCAGCCCGGGACCCCATGGGGTTCCGGCCCCTGTGTATGGGCCGTCTGGGGGAGAGCGTGGTGTTCGCCAGCGAAAGCTGCGCCCTGGACGCCATCGGAGCCCATTTTGTCCGGGACATCGACCCGGGGGAGGTGGTCGTGGTCTCCGACGGCGGGAGCGTGGAGTCCATCCGCACCCATTGTCAGGGGGCGAAGCGCTCCTTCTGCGTGTTTGAGTACATCTACTTTGCCCGGCCCGATTCGGTGATCGACGGCTCCGCCGTCCACACTGCCCGCCAGCGCGCGGGGGCCCTGCTGGCCCTCAGCCACCCGGCACAGGCCGACGTGGTGGTTGGCGTTCCCGACTCCGGACTGGACGCCGCCCTGGGCTACGCTCAGCAGAGCGGCATCCCCTACGGCATCGGCTTTTTGAAGAATAAGTACATCGGCCGCACCTTTATTGCGCCCAACCAGAAGCAGCGGGAAAACGACGTGCGGATCAAGCTGAACCCCATCGCCGCCACCGTCCGGGGCAAGCGGGTTGTGCTGGTGGACGACTCCATCGTCCGGGGGACCACCAGCCTGAAGATCGTCCGGCTGCTGCGGGAAGCGGGGGCCGCCGAGGTCCACATGCGCCTGTCTGCGCCTCCCTTCCGCTATCCCTGTTACTTCGGCACGGATATCGACTCCAGCGAAAACCTCATCGCCTTCAAACACTCGGTGGAGGAGATCGCGGAGATGATCGGCGTGGATTCTCTGGGCTATCTGCCGGTGGAGGACCTGCCCAGGCTCCCGGAGGGGGGCTGCACCGGACTGTGCGATGCCTGCTTTACCGGCGTCTATCCCGTGGAGCCGCCCCAGCCCGGGGCCAAGAGCCGATTCGAGACCAAGTTTTCCGAAAATACCGGAGATTGAGGAGAAGAGTATGGAGAAGAGTTTTTCTGAGAGCTACAAGGCCGCCGGAGTGGACATCACTGCGGGCTATCAGGCTGTTGAGCTGATGAAGGAGCATGTCAGGCGTACCATGATCCCCGGCGTACTGGGGGGACTGGGCGGCTTCGGCGGCCTCTTCGAGCTGGACGTCCACGACATGCCCCACCCTGTGCTGGTTTCGGGCACCGACGGCGTGGGCACCAAGCTGAAGCTGGCCTTTCTCCTGGACAAGCACGACACCGTGGGCATCGACTGTGTGGCTATGTGCGTCAACGATGTGCTGGCCTGCGGGGCCAGGCCGCTGGTGTTTCTGGACTACATCGCCTGCGGAAAGAACGTCCCCGAGCGCATTGCCGCCATCGTCTCCGGCGTGGCTGAGGGCTGCGTCCAGGCGGGCTGCGCCCTGGTGGGGGGCGAGACCGCCGAGATGCCCGGCTTCTACCCGGAGAGCGAGTACGATCTGGCGGGATTTACCGTGGGTGCGGTGGACAAGGCAAAGATCCTCGATTCCGGCAGGATGCAGGCTGGGGACCTCATTCTGGCCCTGCCCTCCACCGGCGTCCACTCCAACGGTTTCTCCCTGGTCCGCAGGGTATTTGATCTGGAGGGGAAGGACCTGCACCGGAAGGTCCCCGAGCTGGGCGGCGAACTGGGCCCCGCGCTTTTGACGCCCACCCGGATCTACGTCAAGCCGGTTTTGAAGCTCATGGAGTCGGTGGAGGTCCGCGGCGTCAGCCACATCACCGGCGGGGGCTTCTACGAGAACATCCCCCGCTGCCTCCCCGACGGCCTGCGGGCCCGGATCGACCGCTCCGCCGTGCGGGTGCCGCCCCTCTTTGATCTGATCGCCCGGGAGGGGAACATCCCCGAGCGGGACATGTTCAACACCTTCAACATGGGAGTGGGCATGGCCCTGGTGGTGCCTGCCGCCGCCACCGACCGGGCGCTGGCCCTTCTCCGTGCCGAGGGGGAAGATGCCTACCCCATGGGCGAGATCGTCGCCGGCGAGAAGGGCGTGGAGCTATGCTGAACATCGCCGTTCTGGTCTCGGGCGGCGGCACCAATCTCCAGGCCCTGCTGGACGCCGAGGCCCGGGGAGAGCTCCCCGGCGGGCGCATTGCCCTGGTGGCGGCCAGTAAGCCGGGGGTGTACGCCCTGGAGCGGGCGAAACAGGCGGGGGTCCCCTCGGCCGTGGTGTGCCGGAGGGATTACCCCGACGACGGCGCATTCTGCGATGCCATGCTGACGGTTTTGAAGGCCCGCGACATCGGCCTTGTGGTTCTGGCGGGCTTTTTGTCCATTCTGGACGAACATTTCGTCCGGGCTTTTGAAAACCGCGTCATCAATGTCCATCCCAGCCTGATCCCGGCCTTCTGCGGCAGGGGCTGCTATGGGCTGAGGGTCCATGAGCGGGTGCTGGAGCGGGGGGTCAAGGTGACCGGGGCCACCGTCCACTTTGTCAACGAAGGGGCGGACGAGGGGCCCATCATCCTGCAAAAGGCCGTGGAGGTTTTGCCGGGGGATACCCCGGAGAGTCTGCAAAAACGGGTCATGGAGGAGGCGGAGTGGAAGCTCCTTCCCCGGGCCGTGGCCCTCTTCTGCGCCGGGCGCCTCTCGGTGGAGGGCCGGCGTGTTATCATGAGGGAGGAGCTCGAATGAAGACCATGGAACGGCTGGTTGGCGTGGTCGCCGCCGGATTTTTGCTTTTGTTTGGTGCTGCCCTGACGTTTGGGGCTCTGTATGGGCCCCTTGGGCAGCTCTCTCTGGTCGCGGGCGGGGCCGTGATGATCGCCAGCCTGGTGATCCTGCTGCGGGAAGCTGCCCTTTACATGATCGATCTGATCCCCCCGGATCCCCCGGAGGAGGCCGCGGGGAGCGATTCCGTACAGAAAGAAGAGGATGGGAGACATGGAACAACTGACTGAGCTGTTATCCGGCAACCCCTACCCCGGCCGGGGCATTGCCCTGGGGCGGTCCGCCGACGGAAAACGGGCGGTGATGGTCTACTTTATCATGGGCCGCAGCGAGAACAGCCGCAACCGCATTTTCGAGGAGACGGCGGACGGCATCCGCACCAGAGCCTTCGATGAGAGCAGGATGACCGATCCCTCTCTCATCATCTACCACCCCGTCCGGGTGGTGGAGGGGACCACCATCGTCACCAACGGAGACCAGACCGACACGGTGGCCGACGCCTTCCGGGCCGGACAGTCCTTTGTCCGCGCCCTGCGCACCCGGGCGTTTGAGCCGGACGGGCCCAACTGGACCCCCCGGATCTCCGGCGTAGTGCGGCCGGACGGCGGCTACACGCTGTCCATTCTGAAGAGTGCTGATGGCGACAGCGCCTGCTGCCAGCGCTTTTTCTTCGAATATGATACTCCCATTGCCGGGAGCGGCCACTTCATCAGCACCTATGAGACAGACGGGGACCCGCTGCCCTCCTTCCGGGGTGAGCCCCGCCGGGTGTCCTTCGGGGATGAGAGCGCGGAGGAGCTGGCCCAAAAGGTCTGGAACGCCCTCGACGAGGGCAACAAGGTCTCTCTTTTCGTCCGCACGGTGGAGCTGACCACCGGAAAGACCGACACCGCCATTGTCAACAAGCACGCTTGAGGAGGAGAAAATGACTGAACTGGAACTGAAATACGGCTGCAACCCCAACCAGAAGCCCGCCCGCATCTTCATGCAGGAGGGGGAACTGCCCGTCACCGTTCTCAACGGCAAGCCGGGGTTTATCAACTTCCTGGACGCCTTCAACTCCTGGCAGCTGGTGAAGGAACTCAAGGAGGCCGCCGGCCTGCCTGCCGCCGCTTCTTTTAAGCACGTCTCTCCCGCCGGAGCCGCCCTGGGCCTGCCCCTGGACGACGCTCTCAAGCAGATGTATTTTGTGGGGGAGATCCCCCTCACCCCGCTGGCCTGTGCCTATGCCCGGGCCCGGGGAGCCGACCGGATGAGCTCCTTCGGCGACTGGGCCGCCCTGTCCGATGTGTGTGACGAACCCACCGCCCGGCTTCTCCAGCACGAGGTGTCCGACGGCGTGATCGCCCCCGGCTACACCGACGCGGCCCTGGCCATTCTCAAGACCAAGAAAAAGGGCAATTACAACATCGTGCGGATCGACCCCTCCTACGTGCCCGCGCCCATCGAGCGCAAGGACGTGTTCGGCGTCACCTTCGAGCAGGGACGGAACGATTTCAAGATCGACGAGAGCCTGCTGGCCAATGTGGTGACCGAAAACAAGACCCTCACCGGGGAGCAGAAGCGGGATCTGCTGCTGTGTCTCATCACCCTCAAATACACCCAGTCCAACTCGGTGTGCTACGCCCAGGGGGGCCAGACCATCGGCGTGGGCGCGGGGCAGCAGAGCCGGATCCACTGCACCCGCCTGGCCGGGAACAAGGCCGACCTCTGGCAGCTGCGGCACCATCCCAAGGTACTGGCTCTGCCCTTCCGGGCTGATCTGGGCCGGGCTGACCGAGACAACACAGTGGATCTCTACCTCTCCGACGAGGAGAGCGGCGACGTGCTGGACGAGGGCAAGTGGCAGAGCCGGTTCACCGTCCGCCCCGAGCCCCTGACCAGGGCCGAGAAACGGGCGTATCTGGACGCTGTCACCGGGGTGTGTCTGGGCTCGGACGCCTTCTTCCCCTTCGGGGACAATGTGGAGCGGGCCTGCCGCAGCGGCGTCACCGCCATTGTGCAGCCAGGCGGCTCCATCCGGGACGATCAGGTCATCGAGACCTGCAACGCCCACGGCGTGGCGATGGCCTTCTGCGGGATGCGGCTGTTCCATCATTGAGCCTGTTGGATCCCTGATCCTGTAGAAAATGTTTGCTTTTTCGATTTTGCCCCCACTGATTGTGAGTTTACCCAAAGAGGTGTTGATACCATGAAAGTTCTGGTTGTCGGCGGCGGCGGACGGGAACACGCCATCCTCCGCAAGCTGAAAGAAAATCCGGAGGTGACGGAGCTTTTTGCCGCCCCGGGCAACGGCGGCATCGGCTATGACGCCGTCCGGGTCCCCATCCCCGCCACCGATGTGGAGGGCATCGCCCGCTGGGCCAGCCTGGAGGGGATGGACTATGTGGTGGTGGCCCCCGACGACCCCCTGGCCATGGGATTGGTGGACCGGCTGACGGACAAGGGGATCCCCGCCTTCGGCCCCACCGCCGCCGCCGCCCGGATCGAGGCCAGCAAGGCATTTTCCAAGGATCTGATGAAAAAGTATCATATCCCCACGGCGGAGTACGAGACCTTCACCGAAGTCTCGGCGGCCAGGGAGTATCTGACCCGGAACCAGCGCTGGCCCATCGTGGTCAAGGCCGACGGTCTGGCTCTGGGGAAGGGCGTGCTCATCTGCCGGAGCCGGGAAGAGGCGCTGGAAGCGGTGGAGGAGATGATGGTGGGCGGCAGATTCGGCGCCTCCGGAAACACCGTGGTCATCGAGGAGTTTTTGACCGGGCCCGAGGTCTCCGTCCTCTCCTTCACCGACGGCAGGACGCTGGTGCCCATGGTGTCCTCCATGGACCACAAGCGGGCGCTGGACGGGGATCAGGGCCTCAACACCGGCGGCATGGGCGCCATCGCCCCCAACCCCTATTACACCCCCGGGATCGCCCGGGTGTGCATGGAGACCATCTTCCTGCCCACCATGGAGGCCATGAACGCCGAGGGCCGGACCTTCCGGGGCTGTCTCTACTTCGGCCTGATGCTCACCCCAGACGGGCCCAAGGTCATCGAGTACAACTGCCGTTTCGGCGACCCCGAGACCCAGGTGGTCCTTCCCCTGCTGGAGACCGACCTCTTCACCGTCATGCGGGCGGTGACCGAGGGCAGTCTCCGCACGGTGGACGTGACCTTCTCCCACCGGAGCGCCGCCTGTGTGGTGCTGGCCTCCGGCGGCTACCCCGAACACTACGAAAAGGGCAAGGTCATCACCGGTCTGGTGAACGGCCAGCTCCCCGAGTCGGACGCCGTGGTCTACCACGCGGGCACCGCTCTCCGGGAGGGAGAGCTGGTGACGGCGGGCGGCCGGGTCCTGGGGGTCACCGCCTTGGGGGACACGCTGGAGCAGGCAGTGGAGAACGCCTACCGGGCCGCCGACGGGATCTCTTTCGAGGGCATGCACCGGCGGGGCGATATCGGGGCCAGGGCGCTGGCCGCAGGGAAATGAGGAGAGAGCATGGTTTATCGTGTATACGCGGAGAAAAAAACGCCTTATGCCGTGGAGGCCCGGGCCCTGCTGGAAGAACTGAAAAGTCTCCTGGGGATGAAAAAGCTCACCGGGGTGCGGATAATCAACCGTTACGATGTGGAGGGGTTGGATGAAGAACTCTTCCGCCGGTGCGTCCCCGTGGTGTTCAGCGAGCCCGCCGTGGATCAGGTCTACGACTGCCTGCCTCAGGGGGACTTTGCCGCCTTTGCGGTGGAGTATCTCCCCGGCCAGTTCGACCAGCGGGCGGCCTCGGCCGGCGAGTGCGTCCAGCTCATCAGTGCCGGGGAGCGTCCGGCGGTGCGCTCGGCCCGGGTGTATCTCCTGTCCGGGGCGCTGACCGTCGGCGAGGTGGAGCGGATCAAGCATTACGTCATCAACCCGGTGGAGGCCCGGGAGGCGGCCCTGGACAAGCCCGAGACCCTGGCGGTCCGGTATGAGGCCCCGGACACGGTGGCGGTGCTGGAGGGTTTCACGGCCCTGGACGCCGGGGGGCTGCGCCGCCTGGGCGGGGACATGGGTCTGGCCATGGACGAGGCCGACCTGGCCTTCTGTCAGAACTATTTCCGCGCTGAGGGCCGGGACCCCACCGTCACCGAGGTGCGGGTGCTGGACACCTACTGGTCCGATCACTGCCGCCACACCACCTTCGGCACGACCCTCGACGAGGTGACCATTGAGGAACCTGCGGTGCAGGAGGCCTACGACCTCTATCTGAGGCTCCGGGCCCGGACCGGCCGGGACAAAAAGCCCATCTGCCTCATGGATCTGGCCACCATTGGGGCCAAGTACCTCAAGCAGACGGGCAAACTGAAGGATCTGGATGAGAGCGACGAGATCAACGCCTGCTCGGTCCGCATTCAGGTGGACAACGGCGGGAAAGAGGAGGACTGGCTCCTTCTCTTCAAGAACGAGACCCACAACCACCCCACCGAGATCGAGCCCTTCGGCGGGGCGGCCACCTGCATCGGCGGGGCCATCCGGGACCCGCTGGCCAACCGGGGCTACGTCTTTTCCGCCATGCGGGTCACCGGTGCGGGAGATCCCCTGGCTCCGGTGGAGGAGACGCTGGCGGGCAAGCTGCCCCAGCGCAAGCTGGTGACCACCGCCGCCCACGGCTACTCCAGCTACGGCAACCAGATCGGCCTGGCCACCGGGCAGGTCACCGAGCTCTACCACCCGGGCTATGTGGCCAAGCGGATGGAGATCGGCGCGGTCATGGGGGCGGTGCCCGAGGCCAACGTCCGCCGGGAGGAGCCGGCGGCGGGGGATGTGGTGATCCTGCTGGGCGGCCGCACCGGCCGGGACGGCTGCGGCGGGGCCACCGGCTCCTCCAAGGCCCACAAGGTGGAGAGCCTGGAGCGCTGCGGGGCGGAGGTCCAGAAGGGCAACGCCCCCGAGGAGCGCAAGCTCCAGCGGCTCTTCCGGGACCCCAGAGCCACCGCTCTCGTTAAGCGCTGCAACGACTTCGGCGCGGGCGGCGTGTCCGTGGCCGTGGGCGAGCTGGCCGACGGCCTGGTCATCGACCTGGACGCCGTACCCAGAAAGTACGAGGGCCTGGACGGCACCGAACTGGCCATCTCCGAGAGTCAGGAGCGCATGGCGGTGGTGGTGGAGGCCGGGGCGGCGGACGCCTTCATCGCCCTGGCCCACGGCGAGAATCTGGAGGCCACGGTGGTGGCCGTGGTGACCGACGAGCCCCGGATGGTGATGCGCTGGAAGGGAAAGACCATCTGCGACATCGCCCGGAGCTTTCTGGCCTCCAACGGCGCGGAAAAGCACGCCAAGGCGGCGGTTGGCCCGGCCCGCCCCGTGGCGGAACAGACCTCCGACGCCCCCCTGGCCCGGCGGCTGGAGGAACTGGTCACCGACCTGAATGTCTGCTCTCAGCAGGGGCTGGCCCAGCGGTTCGACGCCACCATCGGCGCGGCCACGGTGCTTATGCCCTTCGGCGGGGCCCATCAGACCACCCCTGCCCAGGTCATGGCCCACAAGCTGCCAGTGCCCGGAGAGACCACGACCTGCGCGGGCATGGCCTTCGGCTTTGACCCCTATGTCAGTGAGGCCGATGAGTTCCGCGGCGCCTGGCTGGCGGTGTGCGAGAGCGTGGCCAAGCTGACGGCAGCGGGCTTCCGGCGGGAGAAGATGTACCTCACCTTCCAGGAGTATTTCAAGCGGCTTGGCACGGATCCCGCCCGCTGGGGCAGCCCCCTGGCCGCCCTGCTGGGTGCTTTGAAGGCCCAGGTGGAGCTGGGGGTGGCCGCCATCGGCGGCAAGGACAGCATGTCCGGCACCTTCGAGCACATTGACGTGCCCCCCACCCTGGTCTCCTTCGCCGTGGCCTCCGGCCGGACCGGGGACCTCATTTCACCGGAATTCAAGGGCGCCGGACACCGTGTCGTTCTGCTGGCGCCCCAATACGACGGATCCCTCCCCGTGGCCGAGAGCTTTAACGCCATCAGTACCCGGGTGGAGGAGCTGATCGCCGGCAAACAGGTCCTCTCGGCCTGGGCCGTGGTCCACGGCGGCGTGGCCGAGGGCCTCTTCAAGATGTGTCTGGGCAACCGGGTGGGCTTTGCCGCTGAGGCGGGGGAAACGGCCGACGATTTGTTTGCCGTCCGCCGGGGGGCGTTCCTGCTGGAGCTGAGGGAGGACGCGCCTGAAATCGGCACGCTGCTGGGACGCACCGTGGCGGACTACACCTTCACCGCCTGCGGGGAGACCGCCGGCCTGGCAGAGCTGGAGCGCGCCTATGAGGGCAGGCTGGCGCCGGTGTTCCCCATTGCGGCGGCGGGGGAGGGGGAGGCCCCCACGCTGTCCGGGGCCCACAAGACCCATCCGGTCCCCGGGCTGCACATTGCCCGGCCCCGGGTGCTCATCCCCGTCTTCCCCGGCACCAACTGCGAATACGACAGCGCCAAGGCCATGGAGCGGGCCGGGGCGGTGCCCCGGGTGCTGGTGGTGAACAATCTGACCCCCGCGCATGTGGCCCGGAGCGTGGCTGCGCTGGCGCAGGCGGTGAAGGAGAGCCAGATGATCTTCCTGCCGGGCGGCTTCTCCGGCGGCGACGAGCCCGAGGGGAGCGCCAAGTTCATTGCCGCCCTCTTCCGTGCCCCCGTTCTGGCCGAGGCGGTCACCGGGCTGCTGGAGCGCCGGGACGGGCTGATGCTGGGTGTGTGCAACGGCTTCCAGGCCCTTGTCAAGCTGGGGCTGGTGCCCTTCGGGACCATCCGGGACATGACAGACGACAGTCCCACCCTTACCTTCAACACCATCGGCCGCCACCAGAGCATGCTGGTGCGCACCCGGGTGTCCAGCGTCCTCTCGCCCTGGATGGCCGGGGCGGCGGTGGGGGATGTGTACACCGTGCCCGTCAGCCACGGCGAGGGCCGGTTCGTGGCGCCTCAGGCGATGCTGGAAGCCCTGGCCGCCAACGGCCAGATCGCCGCCCAGTACGTGGATTCCGCAGGGGCGGCCACCATGGACGGCCGGTATAACCCCAACGGCAGCTACTGGGCCGTGGAGGCCATCACCAGCCCGGACGGCCGGGTGCTGGGCAAGATGGGTCACAGCGAACGGACAGGAGAGGATCTCTATCAAAACGTCCCCGGCCGCTTGGACCGGCAGCTCTTTGCTTCCGGCGTAAAGTATTTCCAATAAAAAGATTTTTGCAAAACGGACACGGGAGTCGTACAAACGGACAGAGGGGGGCATCATTTTGACGCCCCCCTCTGTCCGTTTCGGGTGCTGGGTGCGTTACACCGGATTTTTGCCGCGCTCATGCCGTATGCGTTCCTCCAGAGCCTGATAATCGTCCTGCAGGCGGGGAGAGCACCAGATTCCACGGGCAGTCTTCAGCCATACTTCGGCCTGGTCAAGTTCTCCTCTTTCGATGGCCGCAGACACGTCCAGCACTGCAATGTTGCCGCCGTATGGAGCCCGATCCCGAAAAGGGCGAAAGGTTTCCAAACTCTCCTGATAAAGCGCCAGGGCTTTCTCAACCTGCCGATCATAGAAATAACAGGCACAGAGGTTGAGACGGCGCACCATTTTGAGGACCCCGTAAAAACGCGGGTCAGTGAGGCTCTCCAGCAGCTCAATGGCCGTTTGATATTCGTGCAGATCGCAATAACCGGCAGACAGATTGACGGTAAAGACGGTGCTCAGATAGCGCCCCCTTGCGGTTCGGCGCAAGTTTTCGACCGCCGCAAGGTATTCCCGGGGATGTCCGGATTCCAAAAGTGCCGCCGCAGAGGACATCTTTTTCTCGTACGCACGAATATACAGGAAATTGAAGAAGATCGCGCCCACGATCACCACTGCGCCAAAAATCCAGTAGAAATGCAGGAAGATGTCCTTCGGAACTTGAAAGGCCCGCTGTACAAGAAGGGAAAGAACACCGATCCCGATGCCCAGGGCAAATATCTTCAGCACTCGTTTCATTCGGGCTCCTCCGCGCGAACGTTATTTTTTAAATATCATATCATGCATTTTTGTTTTCATCAATAGAAGCAAAAGAAGAGTTCTCGGCGGATGCTTGACACAAAAGACCCGACGTGCTAATATACTGTGACAAGGAAACCAAGCGCAGAGAACGGAAAGAGTAGCGGCTTCGGCAATACCGGATAGAGAGGGACCGTCACCGGCTGAAAGCGGTCCTGCGGAAAGCCTGTCGTGAAGTGCATCCGGGAGCGCGGGGGTAATGCCCCACGGGTCGGCCCCGTTATCGGCCTTTGAGTGAAATACGAGAGTGGAACCGCGTTACGACGCCTCTCATGCCAAACGGCATGAGAGGCGTTTTTATCATCTGGAGGGAAATCATGACACGATTGGGCGAGACCCTGCGGGCCTATCAGGCCCGCGACCCGGCGGCACGGAGCCGCCTGGAGATCTTTTTGCTGTATCCCGGCGTTCACGCCATCATCTTTCACCGGGTGAGCCACTGGCTCTGGACCCATCATCTGTGCTTTCTGGCCCGGCTGAATTCCCAGATCAGCCGGCATCTCACCGGCATCGAGATCCATCCCGGAGCCCGGATCGGCCGACGGTTCGTGGTGGATCACGGCATGGGGATCGTCATTGGAGAGACCGCCGAGGTGGGCGACGATGTGCTCCTCTATCACGGCGTCACCCTGGGCGGCACCGGCAAGGACACCGGAAAGCGCCACCCAACCATCGGCAACAATGTGATGATCGCCTGCGGCGCCAAGGTGCTGGGGCCCTTTACCGTGGGGGACAATTCCCGCATTGCCGCCAACGCGGTGGTCCTCTCGGAGATCCCCTCGGACGCCACCGCCGTGGGCGTGCCCGCCCGGGTGGTCCGGGTGGCGGGAGAAAAAACCGACTATGCCGACCGGGTGGATCAGATCCACATCACAGATCCGATTCAGAAGGAATTGCAGATCTTGCAGTCCAGACTGGAATTTTTGGAAGAACAAATGGAGAAGGAGAAGGAACATGAAGCTGTATAATTCCCTGTCCCATGAGAAGGAAGAGTTCAAAACCTATGAGCCGGGCAAGGTGTCCATGTATACCTGCGGTCCTACGGTCTACCACTTTGCCCATATCGGCAACCTCCGGTCCTACATCATGGAGGATGTGCTGGAAAAGGCCCTGCGCTGGGAGGGCTATGAGGTCAAGCGGGTAATGAACATCACCGACGTGGGCCACCTCAGCTCAGACGCCGACACCGGCGAGGATAAGATGCTCAAGGGAGCCCGCCGGGAGCACAAGACTGTGCTGGAGATCGCCCAGTTCTATACCGATGCCTTTTTTGACGACTGTAAAAAGCTCAATATCAAATACCCCGACGTGGTGCAGCCCGCCACTGGGATGATCGACTCCTATATTAAGGTCATTACCAAGCTCATGGACACCGGGTACGCCTACTTTGCCGGGGGCAACGTCTACTTCGACACATCCAAGCTGAAGAAGTACTATGTGTTTAACGACCACGATGTGGAGGCCCTGGAGGTAGGCGTCCGGGACAGTGTGGAGGAGGACCCGAACAAGCGCAACAAAAACGATTTTGTCCTCTGGTTCACCAAGTCCAAATTTGAGGATCAGGCCCTGAAGTGGGACTCTCCCTGGGGCGTGGGGTATCCCGGCTGGCACATCGAGTGCTCCTGCATCTCCATGAAGTTCCTGGGGGAGCACCTGGACCTCCACTGCGGCGGCATCGACAACGCCTTTCCCCACCACACCAACGAGATCGCCCAGTCCGAGTCCTATCTGGGCCACCCCTGGTGCTCCCACTGGTTCCATGTCCACCATCTCAACACCGCCAGCGGCAAGATGAGCAAATCCAAGGGGGAGTTTCTGACGGTCTCTCTGTTGGAGGAGAAGGGATACGACCCCCTGGTCTACCGCCTGTTCTGCCTCCAGTCTCACTACCGCAAGGCGCTGACCTTCTCCTGGGAGAACCTGGACAACGCCGCCGCCGCCTACGACAAGCTGGTGCGCCGGATCGCCGCCCTGTCCGGGGAGGGGACTGCCGACGCCGCTGCCCAGGGACCCTGGCGCACCCAGTTCCGGGAAGCCCTGGACAACGACCTCAATACCTCTCTGGCCGTCACCGCACTCTACGATGTGCTCAAGGCCGATCTCTCCGACGCCGACAAGCGTGCCCTCATCGGCGACTTTGACCGGGTGCTGGGGCTGGAGCTGCTGGAGCACGCCGCGGCTCTGTCCGAGGGGGAGAAGGCCGCGCCCGCCGGAGAGGACGCTGGTGAGATCGAGAACCTCATCGCCCAGCGCGCCCAGGCCAAAAAGGACAAAAACTGGGCCGAGGCCGACCGCATCCGGGATGCGCTCAAAGCCCGGGGCATCGAGCTTATCGACACCAAGGAGGGCACCACCTGGAAAAAGGCGTGAGGGCCCGCCTCAAGAAGAAAATCAAAGGAAGCACGGACTGCCGGCAGTCCGTGCTTCCTTTTGCCGTACACGGGTGGAGATCCTGTGGAGAGAGGAAGAACGGGGACCCGTAAAGTTTGTGTAAAAATACGGTTTGCAGGGGGGAACATTCGTGCTACAATAAAAGAACTCTTGTGTTGTGCAGGAAAAAAAGGGGACAGAGGTGCGTCCATGGAGACAGCGTTGCAAGTAAAAAATCCCATGTTCAGCCGTCAGGCTCTGACTCGCCTGATGGTTCCCCTGATCATTGAGCAGCTGCTGATGATGACGGTGGGGATGGCCGACACCATGATGGTGACCACAGCCGGGGAGGCGGTGGTGTCCGGCGTTTCCCTGGTGGACAACATCAATATCCTGATTATCAACATTTTCTCCGCCCTCTCCACCGGAGGTGCCGTGGTGGTCTCCCAGTACATTGGGCGGCAGGACATGGAAAAGGCCCGTTCCGCTGCCAAACAGCTGCTCTACGTGGCTTTGATCGTGGGGGTGAGCCTGATGGGTGCGGCTTTGCTGTTTCGGCAGCACATCCTCCGCCTGGTATTCGGCAGCATTTCCCAGGACATTATGGAGCCCGCACTGGTCTATTTTCTGCTGACGGCCGCGGCCTATCCCTTCATTGCCGTTTACAATGCGGGTGCGGCACTTTTCCGGGCCATGGGCAACAGCAAGGTCTCCATGTTCAACTCCCTTATTGTCAATATTGTAAACATTACTGTGAATGCCATTTTGATCTATGGTTTTCAAATGGGGGCCGCGGGCGCGGGGATCGGTACGATGGTCTCCCGCATTGTGGCGGCGCTCATCATCGGCGTTATGATCACCCGGCCCACCCATCTGGTGTTCATTGAAAAGCTCTTCCGACCGGAGCTGCAATGGCCCATGGTGAAGTCCATCCTGGGCGTCGGGGTCCCCAACGGGGTGGAAAACGGAATGTTCCAGATCGGCAAGCTGCTGGTGCTGAATCTGATCACCTCTTTCGATCTGGGGGTGGATCTGGCTGTGAAGGGCTCGGCTGTGGCGGCCAACGCCATTGCCAACAGCATTGCAGGTGTGGTCAACGTCCCCGGGCAGGGAACCGGTCTGACGATGATCACGGTGGTGGGCCAGTGCATGGGGGCGGGAGACGACAGGCAGGCAGTGGGTTACACGAAAAAGCTGCTGGCAGTGACCTATGCGGCCATGGGCGCTTTGAGCGTGGCACTGTTTTTCGTCTCGCCGGTACTGGTGCCGCTTTTTCACCTGACCCCGGCCACCGCGGCTCTGGCGGTGACGGTGCTGCGCTGGTTCGCGGTGTTCAGCGCTACCATCTGGCCGCTGTCGTTTGCACTGCCCAACGCCCTGCGAGCCTCGGGAGACGCCAGGTTTACCATGATCACCTCCATGATTTCCATGTGGGTCTGCCGGGTGGGCATGAGCTATCTGCTGGGTGCCTCCTGGGGGCTGAACCTGGGCCTTCTGGGCGTGTGGCTTGCCATGTTTGCCGACTGGGTCGTCCGGGCATCGTCGTTCCTGATCCGATTTCTCCAGGGCGGATGGAAGAACCACTCCGTCATATAAAAAAAGTGCCGTCCGGTTTTCCGGACGGCACTTTTTTTGGACTCAGGTTCGGTCTTCCACCGGGTCTTTCTCCCGAAACAGCAGGGAGATGCACCAGATGGCCGCCAGACCGACCAGCGTGTAGATGACTCGGCTGATGGCGCTGTTGGCGCCTCCAAACAGGAAGGCCACCACGTCAAAGCCGAAAATACCGATGCTGCCCCAGTTCAATCCGCCGATGATGGCGAGGACCAGAGCGATCTTGTCCATGATCATGTCCCAAGAACCTCCTCAAAATGGATTCCCGGACTTATCATCACCACAAAACAAGATGATTATACCTTCGAAGCTGATTTTTTGCACAGATACATTCTCCGGTCCGCCAGTCCAAAGGCATCTCTGACCGTGTGGACGCCCTGTTCCCCCAGAAAAGCGCGGCCTGCGGATACGGACAGTTCGATCCCCAGTTCGATGCTCCTGCGGTGGAGAAGCATATTGACCAGAGAGAGTCGGGCGGTCGTCTCAGCCGGACTCAGGCCGTGCAGGATCAGGGCAAATTCGTCGCCGCCGATGCGAAACAGCTCATGGTCATCATCCTCATTAAAAATTTTTTGCAGAGTGCAGGCGATGTTCTGGAGGGCGATATCTCCGGCGTGATGGCCATTTTCATCATTGACGGACTTAAAGCGGTCAGCATCCAGAACCACACAGCAGATATCGGCGCCGGAGTGTCGGTCTGTGAGGAGATCCAGGCGCTCTTCATAAGCGGCCCGGTTGGAAAGTCCGGTCAGCGGATCCGTATGAGCGAGCCGGTGCTCCTGCTGGAGCCTCTGTTCCAGAGCCTGGATGCGGATCTTTTGGCGCCTGCAGCGAAAAACAAGCATCAGACACAAAGCCAAGAGAGCGGTGGAAAAGACAAAAAAAGTAGAAAATTTCATGCCCGCATCTCCTCTACATAAAACATTCTTTTTAAATTTTAAGGGAATTCCCCTTAAAAGTCAATAAGAGTATATCCCTTACCGCATACTAAAACACAGGTGATAAGGATGTACGAAAGAATGCGGACCCTCCGGGAGGATCGGGATCTCACCCAGCGGCAGCTGGCACAGCTGCTGCGCATCCATCAGACCACATATTCCGATTACGAGCTGGGGCGCCTCAATGTGCCCACCGTTGTTTGGGAAAGACTGGCGGATTTTTACGGCGTCAGTGTGGACTATCTGCTGGGACGCACCGACAGGGAAAAGCCGTATCCCCCGAGGCGGTAAAAAAGGTCCGCTGCGTTGATCCGCAGCGGGCCTTTTTATCAGGCGGGTGTATTGTTGGGATCAGACCAGACTTTTCGGCCCAAAGCCATGGGGAAGAAGTTCGGAGAGTTTGAGGGAAACAAAGGTCCGGTCTCCCCGGCCCACCAGCAGTTCCAGGCCGGGGGCAAACTCATAGAGCATCTGGCGGCAGGCACCGCAGGGCCAGCAGGGTTCAGAAGAGTTGCCGACCACCGCCAGTTTGACGAAATCATCCCGATGGCCCTCGCTCACCGCCTTGACCAGGGCGGTGCGTTCGGCGCAGATGGTGGAGCCGTAGGCGGCGTTTTCCACGTTGCAGCCGGTAAAGACACTGCCGTCCGCGCACAGAAGGGCGGCACCCACGGGAAACTTGGAGTAGGGCACATAGGAGCGCTCCAGCATGGAGTAGGCCAGATCAGCCAGTTCGCGGTCGGTCATGAAAAGATCTCCTTTCCGATTGAGGGGCCGGAGCTCACTTCGGCCCATTGGGGTTGCGGTCATATGCCCGGTTGGGTCGCACGTCGAGGTCGATGATGTCCCAGGTGTCATAGAACTGCAGATAGTCCTTCCGTCGCCAGCGGAGGGTCGTGCCGTCCGGATGGAGCCGGTCGATGATGACGGCGGAGATCTGCTTTTTCACCTGTTCATAAGAGTTGATGCCCACGGAGGCAAAAATGCGGAAGCCCTTGCTTTGAAGGTACTTAAACTGGGGGCCGGGCTCTCTTTGGTCGTGGTCTCCGTCGGGCCGGGCGCCGTGAGGGTAAAACAGGATCTGAGTGGGGCCCACGAGGCTCCCGACCTCATCGAACCAGCGCTGTGTGTCCCGCTGGAGCCGCTCGTCGGAGATGGTGGACAGCCGCACATGACCCCAGGTGTGGGAGCCGAAATACCAGCCGGTCTCCTTCAGCTTTTGGACAATGGGTTTTACCGCCGCGATCTCCTTTTGACGGTTGGCTTCAAACTCTGCCTCGGGGTGGTCGGTGTCGGTCTGGGTGCGGTAGCCCAGAATGCCTTGGTAGCCAGTGAGGGAAAGACAGCCCTTGACCCCATTGAGAGAGAAGTCGGGGTGTTCCTCCACAAATTTATCCAAAATGGTGATGGCATCCAGATCCTGGGAGATGACCTCCTTCCCCTGGGGATCCTTTCCGTAGCTCCAGATCTCCCCGTCGTCCCCGAGGATGAGCTTCCAGGTAAAGCCGTTGTCCAGCATGTAGGGATAGTAGTTGGTGTCGTCATAAGAAATGACCAGAGGCTTTTTCCCCTCCGGCAGCATCAGTGTGTTCCGGCGCATCCGGGTCTCACCGTTCTCGGTGGTGTACTCCGACCACACATCATTCATGTTGACCAGAATATAGTTGTTGTCATAGCAGTGCTGGAGGATCTTATTGTACTCATCCACCGTGACCATGTAATCGTCGATGCCGTTGGCCTCGCTGTCCCCGTCAAAAGCCAGTTCCGGGTAGGCCACCAGAGGATGGAAGAAGAGGTGTTCCACCACCTGGTCGGTGCCCCAGGGCACCAGAGGGACGGCCGGGGCTGTGGGCTCGGGCTCAGGGGTCTGGGATGGAGCGGAGCTCTCCGGGGCCGTGCTCTCTGCCGCGGGGGCCTTTCCACCACCGCAGGCGGAGAGAGGAAGAGCGCATAAAAGGGCGAGGGCCAGCGCCGACGCCCGTTTTTTCAGATGTGTCATGACGGAATTCCTTTCTCTTTTGTTTTCTGAAATCCATTATACAGCCTCATGGACGGAAAACAACAACAAAACTCTTACATTTTGATAACGGGCTGCGTCCAGGTTTTTATGGTTGCAAAAGAACATGTTTTCTGCTAAAATAGATAAGAAACATTTTACCCTCGCAGAGTATGTCACAGGAGATGTGTAAATGGACAAGAACGCAAAGCAGCTGAAGGCGGCCAAAGAACGTCAGGAGGAAGCCGCCCTCAACCGTGTCCTCTGCTGGATCGCCGGCGGAGCGGTGCTGGAGTTCCTGCTGCTGCTCCTCAACCGGTATTACAGCCATTATACAGTAGCTCAGATTGAATTGAGAGTCGCGCTGGGAAGTGCTGTGAAGATCCTGGCGGTTGCCGCGCTTGCCTGCGCGGCGGCGGGCGCCTTTTGGTGGAACAACACCAGAAAGAATCAGAAGAGGGGGACCCTGCCGGGGATCCTGACTCTGTTTCTGGCCGGGGTCTCCATCAGCTGCTTTGCCACCTGGCTGTTTGATACGGCGGGTCTGCGTCTGATGTATCTGGGCGTGCCCTGTGTCATTGTGCTGGTGATGATCTATTATCTCTATCAGCATGAGTTTTTTCTGGTGGCCTGCGTGTCCGCGCTGGCGCTGCTGGGAACCTGGGTGAGCAGCAGGGGATTGGGCGGCGCCTATGCCGCGCTGACCTATGTGGTGGTGATCGTGTCTGCGCTGGTGGTCCTGGCGGGAGCACTTCTCTGCCGGAAGGCCCAGGCCGGGGACGGGACCGTGGAGTTTCGCGGGAAAAAGATTCGTGTCTTTGCCAAGGATGCCAACTACGCGCTGCTCTACCTGAGCGCCGCCATTGCGCTGGTTGTTCTGGCCGCGGCGGCTCTGGGTGTGATGACGGTGATTCTCCGGGCTGTGATGGTGGCTTGGCTGCTGATCATGGCAGTCTACTACACGATGAAACTGATGTGAGCGGACAGCCCATTCGTGGGGTTCACACAAGAGCACAAAGAGGAAGCCCTCCGACCATCGGGTCGGAGGGCTTCCTTGGTTGCAATTTCTGCTTTACAGGATCCCCATCATGGCCAGCGCCATGAGGATGCCGGTGACCAGCACCACGGCCGAGATAACGGTGGGGACGTAGTTGAACTTGGCCTTGACCTCGCCGGGGGCGGACTGGTGTGCGGGGACCAGCTGGATCTTCCGCAGGGCGGTGGAAACCGGCGGGTACAGCAGCATGATCAGCGCCGAGTTGAGGATGCCCTTGACCAGATTGAAGGGGATGATAAGAGGGACCAGCATATCCACCACGGCCTCCCGGGGCATGCCCCAGAAAATGGGGGTCATGATGTAATTCCACAACACCATCAGAACCGTGAGGCAAACGATGCCGGTGATCAGACCAACCACGGCGGCAGAGGTCTTATGCTTGCGGCGGTAAAGGTAAACGGCCGGGCAGACAAAACCGGCGGTGGCAATGATGTTCATCAAAAGGCCGATCCAGCCGGTATCACTGACCGTGAGAAATTCCAGGAAGGAGACGGCCACGGACATCAGCAGGGCGGCCAGAGGCCCGTAGAGGAAGCCGCCGATGGCGATCACAGTGTCCTTCAGATCCAGGCTGAGGAAGCCGCCGATGGGGGGGATGACCTTGCAGACCGCCATGACTGCGTAGGCCAGGGCCGTGAGCATGGCCATGGTGACGAGGCTCTTGGTGTTGTATAAAGACCGGGTGTGCTGCGCGGGGGTGATGGCGTCGGAAGGCATAAAAAACACTCCTTTTCTGTTGGTAACACCCAAAAGACGAATGCCTTCCAGGTGTAAAACAAAAAGGAGCGTGCGCATGCTTCACACATCTTCTTCCATCCAGACTTCGCATCCAAAAGGATACGTCACTGTCGGTCCCGGAATCACACCGGGTCAGTGGCCAGCTTGGCCAGTCGCGGACTTTACCGCCGATCGGGATTTTCACCCTGCCCTGAAGACATTTTCATTCAGTTGTTCCGAAACTTATTATAGCGAAGAATAAGGAAAAAAGCAAGGGAAAATTTTGGGATGCACAAGCGTTTCACACTTTATTGACTTACTTATCGACATTGGGTACAATAGCGAATAGAAAAAAGGAGGTGTGCCTGTGGAGAGGGAGACCACCTGTTGTTTTACGGGACACCGGCCCAACAAGCTTCCCTGGGGGACAGAGGAAAGCGATTCCCGCTGTGTCGATCTCAAGCTCCGGATTGCGGGGGAGGTGGCGCGAGCCTACGACAGGGGCTATCGCCATTATATCTGCGGGATGGCCCGGGGGGCTGACTTTTATTTTTGTGAAGCGGTGCTCACGCTTCGGGATGAGCGCCCCGGCATTACGCTGGAAGCGGCCATTCCCTGTGAGGAGCAGGCCGCCCGCTGGACGGAGCGGGATCGAGAGCGTTACTTCGGCCTGGTGGGACAGTGTGATTTTGAGACAGTGGTGCAGCGCCACTATGACCGGGGCTGCATGCTCCGGCGCAACCGGTATATGGTGGACCGGTCGTCTCTGCTCATTGCCGCCTTTGACGGGACGCTGGGAGGAACCATGTATACCATCACCTATGCCATGCGGCAGGGGGCGGTGGTCGTGACGCTGGACGTGTAAGGATAAGGGGGTGGAGACCGGCCGCCCTCTTGTTTAAACTGCATTTTCTGCAAAGGCAGAAAATGCTCTTGACAAAGAACTTCTGCAAATGTAGAATTAAAATCAGAAAGGGGGAGATGGAATGGGAGAAGAGAAGGCTCTCTGCCGTCTGCCGGAATCCGAGCTGGATCTGATGCTGACGGTTTGGGGGCGGGGCGGCGAGGCCAGCGCCCCGGAGATCGGGGAGGCGCTGGGCCGTCCGCTGACGGCCAGCGCGCTCCACAGCTACCTCAAACGTCTGGAGGAAAAGGGGTTTCTGTCCTGCCGCAAGGAGGGCAAAGTGAATGTGTATACCGCCCTGGTCACCGAAGAGGACTACCGGGGCCGGGAGGGGGGCGCGGTGCTGAACAAGCTCTACGGCGGTTCCCTCAAGACCTTTGCCGCCGCCCTCTGGGACGGTGGAAAGCTGAGCCGGGACGAGGTGAGTGAGCTCCAGAATTATCTGGAGGCGCTGATCAGGGAGGGACCGTGATGGAAAAAGTATTTCTGCGGGTGCTGGCGGTGTCCTTGGTGGTCTCGGTTCCGCTGCTGCCGCTGCTGCTGCTGCGCAGACGGCTGGAGGGGCGTTACGCCCCGGAGACCAGGTGGGGACTGTGGATCGGCATTGCCATTCTGCTGCTGAGCGCACCTTTTTTGGAGACGGTTAGGCCTCTGATTGTGGTGGAGCCTCCGGCCTATACTGTAACCCTGCCTGCCTCGTCCCCCCAGCCTGTTCGGGATTTGGCTCCGATGGAACTGCGGCCATCGGCTCAGCTCGGAGCGCCCAGGCAGATGTCCACGGCGGAGACGGCGGCAATTCCGAAGGGCGAAACGGAGCTGCGCACATCCTTCTCTCTGACCGAGCTGGCCGCAGGCGTGTGGCTGGCGGTGGCGGTATGGCTGGCGGCGGTTCGAGTGTTCCGCTATGGGGCCGCCCGGCGCCGGCTGCTGCGGGACAGCGTGCCGGCAGCGGGAATGGAGTCACTGGAGAAGGAACTGGAGTTGGACTTTAAGGTCTCTTTCCGCCGCCGGGCGGGGTTGGAGACCCCGATGACCCTGGGGGTGTTTCGGCCGGTGATCCTTCTGCCGGAAGGAGATGCGGCGCCGCTGGCCCTGCGCCATGAGCTCCTCCATGTGAAGCGCGGGGATATTTCAGGTCAGGTGATCCTCTTTGCGGCCTGCGCGTTTCACTGGTTCAACCCGCTGGTATGGTACATGGCCCGGGGGGCGAGAGAGGACATGGAGGCCGCCTGCGACGCCCAGGTGGCCAAGGGACTGGACACCGCGGGGAAGCGGGATTACGGGGCGCTGCTCATTGCCGCCGCCGCAGGGGAAACATTCACTCCGTTTTCGACTTGTTTCGGAGGGGGCGCAGACCAGATGCGCCGCCGGCTGACCCAACTCTTCCACCCGGGGAAATCGGCCAAGGTGCTGGCATGTCTGCTGACGCTGTCGATTCTGCTGGGCACCGCCCTGGTGGCCTGTCAGCCCAAACAGTCGGACGACATGCCGTCCCTGCCCTTGGAGACCGGCTCCGGATTGACGGCGGGGGATCTGGCCGGACTTTCTATGGGGGCGGTCATGCCCGAACTGGACTATCTCTCCGACACGCTGCTGGTGTTCCACGACTACTGGGGCATGGGTGTTTACCACGTGGAGAACGGTGTGCTGGAGCTGGTGGACACCGCCGCGTTGGGGATGAACCTGATGCAGGGAGACCAGTATACACAGGTTTCGGTGACCGGGGATGAAAAAACAGTCTATCTCCAAAATCTGCCTGCCTGGGGGGACCACTCCGGCTATTCCTATGATGTGTCCACCGGGGATGTGAAGCCGGTGGAGCAGATACCGGAGGTGGCGGATCAGATGATCCATGTGTCTGAGGAAGAGGCCAGGAGCTATCCCGTACTGTGGGACGGATGGAAGAGCAATGTGTTGGCGCTGCCGGAGGGAGGGTATGCCTATCTCTGCCTCCCTCCGGAGCTGGGGGACACCATGAACTGGCTCCAGCTTATCCGCATTGACGCCGCCGGTTTCAGACGGACCCGCTTTCTGGCGGGAACGCCCGCCGGCGGGCGGGAGTACACCGATGCCGACTGGGGTTTTACCCTCCGGCTGCCGGAAAACTGGGAGAACAAATATCTGGCGGTCAGGGGCGCTGGCTCCTGGGCCTTCTACCAGACCGACAGTTACAGCGATATGGGGGACGGCTGGATCTTTACCCTGGCGGTTGAAGAACACGACGCGCTCTACAATGCCTACAATGGCGACCCGGAGGGAAACTGGCCGGTGCAGATGACCATTCTGGGCGAGCGGGACGGGCTGGTATACTATGTTGAATTCGTCTCCGATGTGCGGTGGAACGAGGAGACGCGGGAGAGCTATCAGGCGATGGAGGAGAGCGCCCGACAGCTGAGCGCGGATGATTTCCGCTTCTCCGGAACGGACGGTGTGACCGCCCGGGAGGGCTGGTGGATGGAGGTGGGGACCTCGGATGGGGAAACGTTCGAGCTCTCCTGGACGGACGGCTCCGGCAGGGGCCCCCTGACGCTGGCCACCCCCCAGGCCCTGGTGCAGCTGCGGGGCGAAAACGGCGCGGGCACTTTCGCAGATCTTTGGCAGCAGCTGCCCGGCTCCCGCTGCCGCATCTATCTGCGGGATGGGCAGGTCATCGCGGCACTGGAGCTTGTGCGGCCGGGGACTTTCCCGGAGCAGGCGGTCTGGCCCGCCGGCGGAGCCAACCGGGAGGTGCAGACTCCTTTCCTGGATGTTGACGGAATGTATCACGGGGGGATCGACATTCCGGCTCCGGCGGGAACGCCGGTGCTGGCAGCCCTGAGCGGACGAGTCACCGAGACGGCGGGGGATTCCGCCACCGTCTGGCACGAGGACGGCTGGTGGGCCTTTCGGTATACGGGTCTCGCCGGGATCACCGTGAGGCCCGGTGACACGGTGGCCAGGGGCCGGACGTTGGGTACAACGGCCGTCTGGGAGGAGGGGGAGGTCCTGCACCTGGAAGCCCTCTGGGGCGGGGAGCCTGTTGATCCCCTGAATACGGCTCTGCGGCCCTATCTGGATGAGAGCGGCGCAGCGGTGGAACTGATCGTGCCCCAGGAGTGA
>NZ_JBNPLQ010000020.1:0-51407 GCF_050313575.1 Candidatus Pseudoscillospira sp. SGI.172
GTCTCTCCCGATCCTCCCCCCGGAAACAGTGCTCAAGAGCCTGGTACAAAACTTCCGGGTCGATAGGCTTGGACAAAAACAGATTCATCCCGGCCTCCCGGGACTTTTCCTCGTTCTCTTCAAAAACATTCGCACTCATGCCAAGGATCGGGACTGTCTGCGCCTTCTCTTTTTTCAACTGGCGGATGGCCCGCGCGGCAGTTAGCCCATCCATGACAGGCATCACAACGTCCATTAAAACCGCATCAAAAAATCCCGGCGGAGACAGAGTGATCGCCTCAATCGCCTCCACTCCGTTTTTTGCACGTTCCACCGTACAGCCCTTCATGGCCAAAAGGCGGCTGGCAACCTCTGCATTCAACGCATGATCCTCCACCAGCAGAATCCTGCGATCCCTGAAATCATACTTTCTGGGCCCACACTCCTGCCGCTCCCGCTCCTTTCGAAGGTAAAACTGTTCCAGCGCCATACCCAGTGTCGCCTTAAAGATCGGCTTGGTGATCACCTGATCGATTCCGGACTCCCAGCTCTCCTCCGCCAAATCGTCTCTATCGTACGCAGTCATCAAAAGAATGGCTGTCCCGGAGCCTGTGATCGGTCTAATCCGGCGAGCGGCTTCCTGCCCGTTCATCCCAGGCATTTGCCAGTCCATCAGGATGAGGTCATACGGCTTCCCCTGCCCCCCGCGGAGCTCTACTTTTTTCAGCGCATCAAAGCCGCTGGCCACACACTCTGTCTGAAAACCCAACTGGGAAAGGAGGCCTACGGCCTGCTCACAGATGACGGCCTCGTCATCGGCCACCAGAGCCGAAAAGCCATCCCAACATTTTTTTCCCGCCTGATTGGCCCGACGGAGTGCCTTCATGCCGGAACTCAGCGTGACCTCCACGGTAAATTTGCTTCCCACCCCTTCAATACTGCTGACTCCAATCGTCCCGTCCATCATTTCCACAAAACATTTGCAGATCGCCAGTCCCAGGCCGGTCCCACCGCAGGTCCCAGTCCGCTTGGGGCCCTCCTGTTCAAAGGGTTCGAAAAGCTTGGGGAGAAACGCCTCTTCTATCCCAACGCCGGTGTCGCTTACCGTAAAGCACATGCGGGCTTTCCCTTCTTTTTCGGCTTCCTTTTGAAAAACCAGAAGCTGTACTTTACCACCCTGCGGCGTAAACTTGATGGCGTTTGACAGCAGATTGAGCAGTATCTGCTGCAATTTGAGCACATCGCCCCCATATGTCTCTTCCAGAAACCCCACCTGAAGGCAGGTGTATGCCACGCCCTTCTCCTCTGCCAGCTCCAAAGCAATATCGTTGACCCCGCGCAGGAAAGACCTAAAGTTGAATTCCTCACTTTTCAACAGGACTTTCCCGCTTTCAATCCTGCTCATATCCAGAATGTCATTGATGAGGGCAAGCAGGAGATGCGCAGACATCTTCACCTTGTCCAGACAGGCTCCAGCCCGTTTGGGATCGTTGAGCGTATGAGCCGCCACCTCAGACATCCCGATGATGGTATTCATAGGCGTGCGCAGCTCGTGGCTCATGCGGGAAAGGAACTGGGTCTTTGCCCTGCTGGCCTGCTTTGCCTGGATCAGGGCTTCCCGCAGCGCCTGCTGCTGCCGTTCCTGTTCCAAAGTAATATCAGTAATATCGGTCCTTATCACCACGATCACCGTGCGGCTTTGATCTAAGTACATGTATTGCCACTTTTTAATTCTTCTTACACTTTGTTCGCAGGCAGGAAAGACGATACTGTGAGAATCTTGATCCGCCAGCGCCTGGCACAGCTGGGGAATGCTGAAAGCAGTGAATGCATCTTTTCGAAGTTCGGGCGGCAAAAACCGCTCTACAAAGTCGGAGACATCCTTGAAGTAATCGACGTCCCGGCTGCTCCCCAGCGGCGCTCCCAATTTTGAATGGTGATAATTGGTAATCTGCTGTGTGGACAGATCCAGCAGTCCCAGGAATTCGAAGTGCAGGTCCAGGATCCGATTGATGATCATCTCCATTTGCTTTTCCCCATTGATGTCACAGGTACTCATAAAACCCATGAGGTCGCCTGTCTCAGGGTCCTTTTCGCACCGCACTGTGGTTCTGACCCAGGAATATCGTCCATCCGCCATTTGGAGCCGGTATTCCGCCTGAAGCGGTCCTGCCCCCATCTCGTGCAGCCAGGTGAGGTTTTGCGGACTCAGCTTCCAGCGCAGCGCGTCCCGCATTTCCTGAGTCTCACCCCGAACTGCCGCCGACTCCACCCACTCGGTATAACCGTTTTCCGGGCGGAGGGGAATCAGCCGGTCGCTGTGCATGCAGTTTTCCAAAGTATTCTTCGTAAGATTGATCTTGTACTTGCTGAGCAGCGTGTCGCTTTGGAGCCCTTCCAGCTCCCGTTTCTCCCATTCGAACTTTCGGCGGGCACACATCAGTTCGGTGATATCTTCGCCCACAGCTACCCCCATCTCGACATGGCCCTTGCTGTCATAAATTGCGGAATAATTCAGTTTCAGCCACTCTATGCCGCTCGTCTTTGCAGGGTCGTAGTGGATCACGGCGGAAGCCGTCTTCTCCCCCCGTCCCAGCGCCTGATATAGATGGATATAGTCCTGGACACTGTCGGGCATCACATATCCTCTCTTCACCCGATCCATATATCCTTCTCCAGGCCGGGTCCCCAACCCGATCCGTTCCGCTCCGGGGCTGAAGCTGGTAAATACATCCCGCTTGACATTATAAGAGCACAGCACAATGGAAGTAAAGGAAAGCGCCATCTCCATCTGCTGCCGCTCCGCCTTGTTTCGCAGAACATCCGTAATGTTTTTCCCAACGCCGATCGAGAGGGAGCAGTTTCCCTTGTCGTCCAGCAGGTTCGTATACCAGATCCGTTCGCACCACCAGCCGCTGCCGTCACGCCGGGCGAACCAGATGTCCCCGGAGACCTCCGGCTCCCCCGCCTCGACCCGGCGGTACAATTCCCGAAACGCGTCCACGCTCTCCGCTTTGACGACGCCGCTCCGAATGGACTGCTCCACAAAATCCGGGGTCTCCATTGCTGTCCCCGGGTGCACCGCTCGGGAGCTCTCCGTCTCATACAGAGTGTGCGTAGCAGGATTGTACGTCCAGACAATCACATCCTCACTGTTCACCGCCAGGTCAAAGATCACCTGATGCGTCAAAATGTTCTGCTTCATTTTATTTGGCAGCGCAACATTTCGGAAGTTGAATTGAAGCAGCGGCGCCTTTCCGTCTGTTCCAATCACTCTTCCTCTGGCCTGAACCCAGACCGGCGTCCCATTCCGGTGCCGCAGCCAAAGCACGGCCCCCGTATGCGGAGGCTCTTCCCCACAAGCATCCATCAGGAAGCTCTCGGCCGTCTCCCGTTCTCCGGGCCAGCAGGAAAAAAGTGCATCCTCTTTTGCCAAGCACTGGTATTCCTTTGGCGTATGCCCGGTCAGCGCAGCCGCACCGGGAGAGATATAGATCAGCTCCGGCCGTTCCCCGACCCGATAGACCGCTGTACCTCCGTCCGCCGCGCCCGGCTGATTCTGATCCGGCTCCTCCCCGTCCACTTCCAGACAACACGCGCAGCTGCCCGGTGCAGGCTGGTAGCAGCGCATCCGCACCCGCTGTCCGGGCAGGATCGTATAGTCGGTCAGCCGCCCTTCTGTCCCCTCCGCCGCCGTCTTTCCGCACAGCTCCTGCCACGCAAGTCCGGCCGCAGGAAAAAAGGTACGGAAAAAACCACCGCAGAGCTGGGATGCAGGCAGGCCCGCCAAAGCCGCCATTGCCTGATTTGCGTACTGGATCCGAAGTTTTCCCTTTTCTCCGGGCTCTGGGATCAAAACACAAAACGCCCAGGGGCACTTACCGAAACACGCTTCATAATTTTTCCAGTTTTCTATTTTTTCCATATTTTTCACCCGTTGTACCCGATCCGGGTCCTGCGGATCAACCTTCTACCGTCTTTGCCAAAGACATCGTCCGTTCCTTTGAGCCCTCCGCTCTTGTGCAGAAATCTCCGGCAGCCCACAATGACTGTTGAATATTTAAAATAGACTTATGGATTCTCTTCTTCGAGCATGATTTCCCGGCCGTAGACCGCCACACGGTTTTTCCCCCGCCGCTTTGCATGATACAAAGCCTGATCTGCTTTTTGGTACAGCTTGTCAAAGCTGTTTTCTCCCTGACTGGAGAGCGCCGCCCCAACGGAGACGGTGATCGGCACGGGGAGCCCGTCAGCCGGTTCCGAGGCCAACATCCGGCAAAATGCGGCGCATTTTGCCGCGACCAGCTCCGGCGATGGAATTCCGACCATAAACACGCAGAATTCATCTCCGCCAAAGCGGCCGATAATGTCTCCCTTCCGGAAAAACGCGGTCAGTTTTCCAGCCAGATAAGACAGGGCTTCATCTCCACAGGCGTGGCCGTATGTGTCGTTGATGCTCTTAAAATTGTCAACATCCAGCATCAAAAGCGCATGGAGCTTCCCCGGCTGGTTGAAAAGGACGTGGCCAATCAGCTGCTCGGCAATGGTGCGATTGCTGATGCCGGTGAGTGGATCTGTCCGGGCCTGCTTGGCCACCGTGTCGTACTCCCGCAAAATTTCCCGAAACCTTCGGTTGGACTCCAGAACGTTGTTGACCCGGCGCACCACAATCTCCTCCACAAAGGGTTCAATGATGTAGTCGTTGGCGCCCAGAGCCAGCATATTTACCTGACGTTCCGCGGTCTCGTCGGCGGTAATAATAATGATTGGAATTTCTGAAAGCTCCGGGCTGACCCGTTTCACTTTTAAAAACTCCGTGCCGTCCATTACAGGCATCACCAGATTCAGAAGGATGATGTCCACATAATTTCCATTTTCCTTTAAAACGCTCAGTGCTTCCCTGCCATTTTCCGCTTCCAGAATCGTAAAACGCTCCTGAAAGATCATCCGCAGAATATCCCGGTTGATCTCCTTGCCATCCACGATCAGCATTTTCCCGGAATCACTGTAATTGGAGCGGACGATCATCCGATATTTCTGCAGCTCCAAATCGAGTTCCTTCTGTGTGCTGATATCTGAAAGGCTCCCAAAGAGGATATGCTTTTCCCCGACCCGGCTGATGTATTTCAGTTTAAGATCCACCCACATCGGTTTTTCCGCGGCGTTTTTCTGCAGGTATTCACACTCCGCGGCCCCCTTTGTGCCCACTGCCTGCCGGAAAGCCCCCATAACGTGATCCCGATATTCTCCGCGCACCAGACACAGGGGATCCCGGCTGTCCTCGGAAGGGCGTTCGGGTCCCATCAGCTCCTGATAGGCCCGGTTGCTCCGGAGCAACTCCGGCCCACGCTCGGAAAATTCATAGATGGCCACTGCCTGCAGCGCATTAAAAAACAGATCTTCCACCTGCGGATCCGGCTTCCAGAGCTCCTTCCCGGCAAAAACTTTCTTCTCTTCCATAGTCGGAAGCCGCATGCCCCCTTTAAGCAGGCTTTCATACTCCTCCACCGGCATCGGTCTGGCAAAATAGTAGCCCTGCACATAATCGCAGCCGATCTCCCGAAGAAATTCCACCTGCTCCCCCTTCTCCACTCCCTCGGCAACTACGGGGAGACACAGGCGCTTGGACATGCGGATCACCGAAGAGACGATGTCCTCCCCACGCCCCGGGATCTCCGCATCGGCCAAAAACTTCATGTCAAGCTTTAGAATATCAACATTCAGGTTCTTGAGCACATTGAGAGAGGAGTATCCGCTTCCAAAGTCGTCCATCAGGATCAAAAACCCCTGCTCCTGAAGACCTTTTATGGTATCCATCATGACTTCGGGATCATCGGTATAGGCGCTCTCCGTCAGCTCAAGCTGGAGAAGCCGGTTGGGAATCCCATACTTTTCCGTAAGCGCACAGATGCGCTCCACCAGATTTGGAGTATAGATATTCACCCGGGAGACATTGACCGAAATTGGGAGAGGCTGGATCCCCGCCTCGATCCACCTGCGCAGCAAAGCACAGACCTGTTCCCAGACATAAAAGTCCAGATGGGAAACAAACCCATTTCGCTCAAAAATCGGGATAAACACTCCGGGAAGCGTCTTGCCCTTCAGCGGATCCATCCAGCGAACCAACGCCTCGGCCCCCTCCGGACGGTTTGTGGTCAGATTGTATTTCGGCTGAAAATAGATTTGAAATTCTCCCCGGCTGAGTGCGGAGGCCATCTTGTTGGTGATCTCCTGCTCCTCCCGAATGGCACGGCTCATTTCCGGCTCATAAAAGGCGTAATTCTTGATGTAGTTGCCCTTGACCCGTTTGGCTGCCAGCCCGGCTTTATCCAGCATCATGCTGGGTTCTTCCCGGGGATCCCGGATCCAATAGATCCCGCAGGTAAGCATCAAATTGAAATCCAGCTCAAACTTTCTCAATTCCGTTTTGCACCGCTCAACAAACTCGATGGCCTCTCTTTCTCCGGGACATGAAATACACGCGGCAAACACATCCGCCTCCATTCTTCCGTAAGTCCCCTTTGTACTCCCGGAAACCGTCTCCCGCAGCCTTTGAGCCATAAATTTGAGCAGCCGGTTCCCTGTCTGCGTCCCATAAAATGAATTGACCAGTTGAAACCGCTCAATATCCATACGAAAAAAAGCAAAACGCTCCGCATGGCCCGCGCAAAGCATTGCACGGGTCATCGCAAAGAATTTTGCTTTCTGATAGATCCCAGTCATGGGATCAAACTCTGTTATGTACTTCAACTGGTGAAACAGAGCTATCTGGCTCCGCTCGATCGCATTTTTCAGCCGAAATTTCAAAATCTCCGGCTCGTAGGGCTTGGGCACAAAATCCCAGGCCCCCAGTTGAAGCGCACGCCTCTCCGCCTCGCCATCCTCCGCGCCGGTGGAGACAATGATTGGCAGGCTCCGCCCCTCCGCCTCTCCCCGAACCTCCGACAAAAAGGAGTATCCATCCATAATGGGCATCACAAGGTCCAGGACGACGGCTTTAACCCGATCACCCTGGTTCCTCAGACATTCCAGTCCTTCTCTGCCGTTTTCAGCCTCCAAAACATCGTAGTCGTCCTGCAAAATCTGTCTCAGGAGCCTGCGGCTGACCAGATTGTCCTCCACAATAAGGACTGTTTTTCTGGAAGTCATTTCCTCACCCGCAATCCAGGGATTCTCCCGGGCTCTGCCCCAGGCAAATTCCCAACTCTTTCTCTCTGGCGGTTTGCATGCTGAAAAACAGAAAATTTAGCAAGGTTAACATACCACATTTTGGTCAAAAAGGCAAGAAAAAGCCAGTTAAATTACATCTCTAGAGCGCTGTCATCCATTAAAAGGCACGGCCTGCGGCCTCCCGCACAAAACGGAAAGCCGCAGGCCGTGCCTTACGCCCCATACAAATCAGTCAGTTCTCAACGAGAATTCCGGTCAGATCCAGGGGAATCGCGTCGTTCCAAAGGCGCTCCAGATCGTAGAACTCCCGGGCTTCCTCGTTGAAAATGTGGACTACGACCGCGGAGAAATCCAGCAAAACCCAGGTGCCCCCGCGATGGCCTTCCACGTGATGAGGATCCTCCCCCGCCTGCTCCTTCATGGCCTTTTCACAGGCCCCTGCCAGAGCATTGATCTGCGTGGTGGAGGTGGCGGAGCAAATCACAAAATAGTCGGCCAGCGTGGTCAAACGGCCGGTCTCCAGGACTTTGATATCCATACCCTTTTTGCTGTCCAGAGCTTTCGCCAGGAGCAGGGCTGTTTCTTTCGGTGTCATACAGGCATTCTTCCTTTCTTCTTATGCGCCGGGCGGCAGAAGAGGTTCCTCCTCCGCAGGCGCGGTTGCCGGTGGCGCGGTGGGAGCAGCTGTGGGTGCAGCTGTGGGTGCAGCTGTGGGTGCCGGGGTAGTCGCCGCAGGCGCACTGACCTCCGGAGCCTGACTCTCCACCACCGGGTCCTGACTGGGTGAGACGCTGTGGCTGGCCTCCGGCGGGGCCACAGCTCCCCCATCCCCTGTCCCTGCGGAATGGACGGGCTTTTCCTCAGGCGTGGGGGTGGGCGTCACCACAATATCCTTTTCGTCCTCCACAGGCTTGGCCGAGCCGTCGCTGGGCGCGCGCTGGCCCCCGGAGTTGGCCTTGGCGTCCTCGACCTTTCCTGTGGTGGAGCCGATGGTACCGTCCTTATTCACATACATGATGTCCAATTCACTCTTCCGCAAGTCGTCCTCATAGGGATTAAAATGCTCGTTTACCAGCGCCACCAGCTCATCCGCGTTGGGCACCACATAGGACTGGTAGCTGTGATAGCTCCGGCTCCACACCATTTTCCCCGTGTTGGGCATGGTATAGAACTCCACATTGTCCATATCAAGCCCGGTGAGGGCGGATTTTCCGAAATAAGCCAGGTTGGAGATTGTCATGTTGGTCTTGACATTCTCCTGGAAAATAGTGATATACTCCCCCAGGTTGGTCAGGAGCTTGTCCATCTTCAGGCACTGCGCGATGACCGCCTTCATAAAGGCCTGTTGGGTCTCAATGCGCCCCAGATCTCCGTTGGCGTACCCGCCGGTGACATGGCCGGAGTCGTCGCTCTGCTTGCGGTACCGGATCAGGCCCATGGCCTGGTCGCCGTTGAGGAGCTGATAGCCCTTCTGAAGATCGATCTTCAGGTTTTGAGAGGGGTCGTTGTAGTACATGCGGAAAGGCACGTCAAAATTGACCCCGCCGATGGCATCCACCAGCTTGCCGAAGGCCTCCCATTCCACCACCACCTGGAAATCGGGCTGAAAGCCCACCAACTGGCTGATCTCCCGGTCCAGCGCCTCGATCCCCTTGTCGCCGCCGCCGGCGTAGTTGTATACGCCGTTGAGCCGCTTGATGTCATAGGGTATGTTCACCATGGTGTCCCGTGGGAGAGACAGCACGCTCAGTTTCTGGCTGGGCACGTCGTAAGCCACCAGCATCATGGTGTCCGTGTTGCCGCCGCCGCCCGTGTCACGTCCTACCAGAAGGAAGGTATAAAACTGCTTCTTCCGTCCGGCGGAAAGACCGGGGATCTCCACCTCGACCTCGTGTCCCTCCTCATCCACCATGGTGGTGGTCATGGGACGGCTGGGGGTGTTGACTTCGGGCGGCGTAAAGAAAATATTCCAAAGGACAAACCCCGCCACGATCACAGCCGCCGCGATGGTCAGCCCCACATAGACCCGGTGGAGGACCAGCTCCCTCCCCGTACGCTGCGGTTTCGCCTTTTTGGGGGCCGTTCCGTTGTCGCTTCCGCTTCCCGTCAGGCGTTTCCCGCCTTTGTTTTCTCTCTGTTGACTCATAGTCGGTCAATTATCCTTTCCGATGTTCCAGCAGCCACTCCAGTGCCCCCTGGGTGTTCCTGTGGATGGGTACGCCCCGCTCTCTGAGTTCCTCGATGCTCATCTCCAGCCCCATCTGCAGGGCGGCGTCCAAGTCCTCATAACAGAGCTTTCTCAGCTCCTCCACGCCGGGAAAATCCCGGTTGGGCTCCATGTAGTCGGCCAGATAAATAATTTTTTCCAGCCGGGTCATATCCGCTTTCCCGGTGGTATGCCAAAAAATGGCCTGGCAGATTTCTTCGGGCTGCCCGTAGAGATGCCTGGCCAGTGCCGCCCCGGTCTTGGAGTGGAGGAGCTTTACCGAGATCCGCTCCAAATCATCCAAAACAATACCATATTCGTCGCAGATTTGCAACTGCTGTTCCAGCTCCAGATACTTGGTGCAGTCGTGCAGAATGCCCGCACGGCGGGCCAGCTCCTCGTCGGCTCCCCAGCGCCGAGCCAGCCGGACCGCCTCCTCCTCCACCCCCAGGATGTGGGCGTGGCGCTTGGCGTAGACCATGGAGAGAGAGCAGGCGCGCAGTTCTGCATCGGTGAGGTGCCTCAGGTCCTTATGGGTGCCGTAAAGTCCCATGCGCAGAATGTATCCGTACACGGAGGGCGGCAGAAACTCCGCCCCTTCCCCCCCGGCCAGCTGCGCCCGGAGCCGGGTGGACGACACCTCCACCACCTCGGGCAGCCGCAGCACCGTCACCCTGGCCCCGTAGTCCGCCCGCAGCTGCTCCGCCTGTACCTCCATCCGCTCCGGTTCGTCTCCCTCCGACCGGGCAAAGGCTGCCAGGCCGGCCAAGGCACAGATCTCTTCCGGCAGGTGCCAGTCCGGCAGGGAAAAGAGCATGTCGGAGCCCATGAGGAACCAGAGCTCGTCGCCGGGGTACTCCTCCCGGAACTGGCGCAGGGTGTCCACCGTAAAGCTCTTTCCCTCCCGGCGCAGCTCCAGGTCGTCCACCGCAACCTTGTCCCGCAGCAGCAGACTGTCGGCGGCGATCACGGTCATCGCCAGCCGGTCCTCGGGGGAGGGCGATCCCTCCGGCAGCGCCTTGTGCGGCGGAATGGCCGCCGGAACAAACAGGAGCCGATCCAGGCCCAGCATCTCCATCGCCAGTCTGGCTGAAGTCATGTGCCCCAAATGGGGTGGATTGAAGGTTCCTCCGTAAATACCGATCTTCATTTCCGGCACTCCTCCCGTCCGATTTCAGTCCGCCCGTTTATTTACACAGCACGATCTTATCCTTTTTATCCTTTTTGTGACTTTGACGATACAGAACAAATTTTGTTCCGATCACCTGGACGACCTCACTGCGGGTGGCCCGGCCCAATGCCTCGGCAGCCTCCCGGGGTGAGAACCCCGAGGTCTCCAGCACCCGGCATTTGATGAGCTCCCTGGCCTCCAGGGCCTCATCGGTCTGGCGGATCAGGTTTTCTCCCAGATCCCCCTTGCCGATGTGGACCACAGCTTCCATGCTGTTGGCCATGCTCCTGAGCTGAGCGCGCTGTTTACTGGTCAGTTCCATGCAGATAATTCTCCAATTCTGTTTTGAATTTTGCGAGCGCCCGTCCCCGGTGGGATACGGCGTTCTTCTCCTCCGCCGTCATCTGGGCGAAGGTCTTTTTATACTCCGGCAGGAAGAAAACTGGGTCGTAGCCGAAGCCCTCCTCTCCCCGGGGGGCGTAGGTAATGACGCCGGGGCACTCCCCCCGGGCCGTGATCGTGTCCCCGCCGGGAAATGCGCAGCAGATGCAGGAGACGAACTTCGCGCTCCGGTCCAGCTCTCCCCGCAGGCCGTCCAGCACCAGCTGATAACGGTCCGCGTCGGTGAGCCCCTCGCCGCCGTAGCGGGCGGAGTAGACCCCCGGTCCGCCCCCCAGGGCGGCGACGCACAGGCCGGAATCATCGGCAATGGCGGGTAACCCCGTGGCCTCCATCACCGCCCTGGCCTTGAGGGCGGCGTTCTCCTCAAAGGTCTCCCCCGTCTCCTCCACGTCCACATCCACGCCCACGTCGGACTCCAGTACCACCTCGACCCCCAGCTGGCCGAGGATGGCTTTCATCTCCATCAGCTTATGGGTGTTCTTGCTGGCCAATACCATCTTCATGATCTCAACCTCCCAGGGCCGCTTTCTGAGCGGTCTGAAGCTCCCGGATCCCCTTGGCGCACAACTCCACAAGGGCCCGCTGCTCCTCCACGGTGAAGGCCCTGCCCTCACCCGTGCCCTGGAGCTCCACCAGCTTTCCCCCGCCGGTCATCACGCAGTTCAGGTCCACCTGGGCGGAGGAGTCCTCCTCATAACAGAGGTCCAGCAGCAGCTCGTCGTCCACGATGCCCGCCGAGACGGCGGTCACCGTACCCACCAGGGGGCTCTCCGTCAGCACGCCGTTCGCCACCAGCTTCCGGCAGGCCAGCGCCAGGGCCACATAACCGCCGGTGACGCTGGCGGTGCGGGTGCCGCCGTCACCCTGGAGCACGTCGCAGTCCACCGTGATGGACCGCTCCCCCAGCTTTTTCATGTCCACGCACGCCCGGAGAGAGCGCCCCACCAGCCGCTGGATCTCGGCGCTCCGCGGGGAGAGCTTCAGCTTGGCGATGTCCCGCTTGGAGCGCTCCCGGTTGGCCCGGGGCAGCATGGAGTACTCGGCGGTCACCCAGCCCTCCCCCTCGGGGACGTGGGGCGGCGTGCGCTCCTCCACGCTGGCGCAGCAGAGCACATGGGTGTTACCGCAGCGGATCAGGCAGGAGCCCTCCGCAAATTTGTTGATCCCCGGGGTGATCTCCACGGGGCGCAGCTCATCATTTTTTCTTCCGTCAATGCGGGACATGTCAAATTCCTCCTAACAGCCGGTTGCCCGGCACGGTGGTTTTGGTTCAGATCAGGGCCTCCACGAATTTCTCCGGCTCGAAGGGCATGAGATCATCCACGCTCTCCCCCACGCCGATGAACTTCACGGGCACCCCCAGCTCCCTGGCGATTGCCACCACGATGCCGCCCTTGGCGGTGCCGTCCAGCTTGGTGAGCACCACGCCGGTGAGCCCGGCGCTCTCCTGGAACTGGCGGGCCTGGATGAGACCGTTCTGCCCAGTGGTGGCGTCCAGCACCAGCAGCGTCTCCCGGCTGGCCCCCGGCAGCTCCCGGTCGATGACCCGGCTGATCTTGTTGAGCTCATTCATGAGGTTCTGCTTGTTGTGCAGCCGTCCGGCCGTGTCCACCAGCACCACGTCGGCGGAGCGGGCCTTGGCGGCGGTGAGGGCATCAAAGACTACGGCGGCGGGGTCGGCCCCCTCGTTTTGGCGGACGATTTCCACCCCCGCCCGCTGGGACCAGATCTCCAGCTGGTCGGCCGCTGCGGCACGGAAGGTGTCCCCCGCCGCCATGAGCACCCGCCTGCCGTCCCCCTTGAGCCGGGCGGCCAGCTTGCCGATGGTGGTGGTCTTTCCCACGCCGTTGACCCCGATGAAGAGGCAGACGGCAGGGGGCTTGTCCAGAGCCAGGTCTCCGTCTCCCACGGTGAGCAGGTCAGTGAGGATCTCCCGCAGGGCCCGCCGGGCCTCCTGGGCGGACTTGATCTTCTCCTCCTTCGCCCGGCGGCGAAGGGTCTCGCTGACCTCCAAAGCGGTATCCACCCCCATGTCGGAGAGGATCAGCGTCTCCTCCAGCTCGTCGTAAAAGTCATCGTTCAGCTCTCCGGCAAAAAGCTGATCGAAGGAGTGGCCGATGTTCTCTTTGGTGCGGGCCAGGCCCGCTTTGATCTTCTCAAAAAAACCCATTGATTGATTCCTTTCCCGGCTGAGCTCTGGTTTTCAGGGCTGATCCAGCTCTGCGCCGCAGTGAGGGCACTTCTGCCCCCCGCCGTAGCGATCGGTTGCCACGCCCCGGCCGCAGCGGGGACAGCGGAACCGGAATGCCTGAAGCACCAGCCCCGAAAAGCACACCAAAATTCCCGTCACCAGCAGCGGCCTGTGTTCAAAAAATCCGCCCGCCAGGCCCAGCATAATTCCCGCGCCCAGCATGATCCACCCAATTTTTTGATTGTTGCCCCATTTCATTTTCATACGCCTCTCTCATTGCGGCGTCTCTCTTTTTGGAAGGCCGCGCCGCTTCGGCCCGGATCGCGCTATTGAATTTCCAGTTCCTTCTCCATGCTGCCCAGGTCAATGGTGAGAATCCGGCTCACGCCCTGCTCCTGCATGGTGACCCCGTAGAGCACGTCGGACTCCTCCATAGTACCCCGGCGGTGGGTAATGACGATGAACTGGGTATGATCGCACATCTGCCGCAGATAGCGGGCAAAGCGCTCTACGTTGGCGTCGTCCAGCGCCGCTTCGATCTCGTCCATCACCACAAAGGGCGTGGGGCGGACCTTCAAAATGGCAAAGTACAGCGCAATGGCCACGAAGGCCTTCTCTCCGCCGGAAAGCAGGGTGATGACCTTCAGCGTCTTGCCCGGAGGCTGGACCCGGATCTCAATGCCGCAGTTGAGGAGATCCTCCGGATCGTCCAGCTCCAGCGCGGCCTTGCCGCCGCCGAAGAGCTCCTGGAAGGTCTGCTGAAAGGCCTCGTTGATTTTGGCAAACTGCTGGGCAAAGATCCGCTCCATCTCCCCGGTGAGCCCGGCAATGATCTTCTCCAGCTCAGTCTTGGCTTTGCGCACGTCGTCCCGCTGGTCGGTAAAGTAGGTGTATCGCTCGTTGACCCGGGCAAACTCCTCGATGGCGTCCAGATTGATGTTGCCCAGCGCGGAGATGGCCTTTTTCAGTTCCGCCACCCGGCGCTGTGCGCGGGCGACGCTCTCCAGCTCCACCTTTTGGGCCCGGGCAGCTTCGTGGGTCAGCTCGTAGCTCTCCCACAGCTTGTCCAGAAGTTGCTTTTCTTCCATTTCGGCCGCAGTCTTTTTCTGCTCGAGAACAGAGACCTCCCGCTCCATGGCCAGAAGCTCGCTGTTCTTGTCCCGGCTGGCCTTGTCCGCCTGGTTGCGCTGCCCCTCCAGTTCCAGTTTCTCCTGATTGAGCCGGGCGATCTCCGCCTGCTGGGCGTCGCTCTCGGCCCGGATGGACTGGAGCTGTTCCTCCCGATCCCGGATCTGGCCATTCAGCTCTTCGCTCCGGGCATTCAGCTCCTCGATCCGCCGGACGCGGTCGGCCCGGTCTCCGGCCAGATCGGCCCGCAGACCCTCCAGCTCCCCAAGGGCCTGCCCCAGCGCCTGCTCCTCCGCCTCCAGGGCCGCTTTGCGGGCGCTGAGTTCAGCCATGCGGGTCCCGATGGCCTCCCCCTTCTCCCGCAGCTCGCTCTGGCCTTTCGCCTTGCCCTCGGCCTCGGCCCGCAGGGCGGCGGCCAAGCCCTCCAGCTCTTCAATGCGCCGGCGGGCATTCGCCGTATCCTCCTCGGTGCGCTCTGCCCGGCGGGAGAGCTGCTCCAACTCCTCCTTCAGCCCGTCCCGGCGGAGCTGCTGGTCGGCCATCTGCCCGGTCAGGTGGCGCACCCGCTCCTCCAGCTTCAGGATGTCATCCTCATGCCGGCGCTGCTGGGCCCGGGCCGTATCCATCTCATACTGGGCTGCGGCAGCCTCCCGGCGCGCCTCCTCCAGCTTCTTCCCGGCGGATGCCAGCGCATCCCGCAGGAGCGTCTCCTGTTCCCGCTGGCGTTCCAGCTCGCCCTGGCGGCTCAGAATGCCCGCCGTGCGGGAGGCCGAACCGCCGGTCATGGAGCCGCCGGGATTCAGGACCTGCCCATCCAAGGTGACGATCTTCAGCCTGTGGTTGTATTTCCGCGCAATGGCGATGGCGGCGTCCATGTCCTGGGCCACCACCGTGCGGCCCAGCAGGGAGGAAACCACCGCCTCATAGCGGCGGTCAAATTCCACCAGCTCGCTGCCCATGCCCACAAAGCCGGGCTCCCGGGCCACGGCGGTGTCCCGAAACTCGGCGGGGCGGACGGCATTCAGCGGCAGGAAGGTACAGCGGCCCCCGTCCCGGCGCTTGAGATACTGGATGGCGGCCTTGCCGTCCTCCTCCCGATCCACCACGATATTCTGCATGGCGGTGCCCAGGGCGGTCTCGATGGCCACCGTGTAGGCGCTCTCCACCCGCACCAGTCCCGCCACCGGGCCCAAAATGCCCTTCAGCTGTCCCCGTCCGGATTCTCCCATCACCAGCTTGACGGCCTTGGAATAGCCCTCGTAGAGCTTTTCCATCTCGGCGAGCATGTGGATCCGGGACTGGAGGGCGTTTTCCTCCATCTGGAGTTTGACCTGCTGTTCCTCGGCCTCCTGAGCCTTCCGGTTCCGGCTCTCCAGGCGCATGGCATAGCCGCTGATGATGTTTTGCAGGGAGTCCCGGTCCTCCCGGGCCTGCTCCAGCTCCTTCTGAGCCCCGTCCCGCTCGGACTCGGCGGCGGTCAGACGCTCCTCGCCCGCGGCCAGTTCCTGCCGCACCGCCTCGTCCCGGTCCATGACTTCCTGGGCGGCGGCGGCCAGCGCGGAGAGCAGGGCCCTGGCCTCTGCGGCGGAGGCGGTCTCCACCGCCTCCTTCTGACGCAGGGCCTCCATCTCTCCGGCCAGCGTCCCCGCCGAACGACTCAGATCGTCGGACTCCTGCCGGAAACCCTCCAGCCGGGCGCCCAGCGCGGCCAGCTCCGTCCCGATCTCCTCCAGCCGGGCCTTGCGCTGGGCGATCTGCTGATCCACGGAGCCGGTCCGTCCCTCCTGGGCCTCCAGCTCCCGGCGGAGACGGTCCGCATTTTCCAGGTCGTTCTGAATGTTGGCCCTCAAAACGGCGATGGCGTTCTCACACTCGTTGGCGTCGGCCTGACGGCCCATCATGGTGAAGCGGACGCCCTCAGCGTCCACCTCCTTCTGGTGCATCCGGGCAGAGAGCTCCTCGGCGGCGGCGTAAAGCCGCTCTACCTCCGCCTGGGCCTCCCCCTTCTGGCGGACGGCGTTTTCATAGTCGGCGGAGAGCTTGATAGCTCCGGTGCGCACCCGCTCCAACTGCTCCAGCCAGAGGGAGATCTCCAGCCCCCGCAGCTCGTCTCGCAGGATGAGGAACTTTTTGGCCTTCTCGGCGGACGCCCGCAGCGGCTCCACCTGGAGCTCCAGTTCATCGATCTTGTCGTTGATGCGGGTGAGATTCTCCTCGGTGCGCTCCAACCTCCGCTCCGCGTCCTCCTTGCGGTGGCGGTAGCGGGAAATGCCCGCAGCTTCTTCAAAGATTTCCCGGCGGTCCCCGGACTTGACCGACAGGATCTCGTCGATCTTGCCCTGGCCGATGATAGAGTATCCCTCCCGGCCCAGGCCGGTATCCATAAACAGCTCATTGACATCCTTGAGACGGACCGAACGGCGGTTGATGTAGTACTCGCTTTCCCCAGAGCGGTAATAGCGCCGGGTGACCATGACCTCGCTCTCTTCCAGGTGGGGGAAGATATGCCCTGTGTTGTCCAGCACCAGTGAGACCTCGGCGAAACCCACCTGCTTGCGCCGGGCGGTGCCGCCGAAAATGACATCCTCCATCTTGCCGCCCCGGAGCGCCCGGGTGGACTGCTCCCCCATGACCCAGCGGATGGCGTCGGAGATATTTGATTTTCCGGAGCCGTTGGGGCCGACGATGGCGGTCACCGCCTCTCCGAAGGTCAGCACAGTCTTGTCCGGAAAGGATTTGAATCCCTGGATCTCCAGTGCTTTTAAGTACACGGTCCCACCTCGCTTCGTCAAAGGTTATGAATAAAATATTATATCAATTTTTCTCCGTCATTGCAAACTGTTTTCCCGGGTTTCTTGTCTTATTTCCATTCCTGTGGTATCATAGCCGTAAATCCACCCATTGCGGCGGGGAGGTTCGGACGTGTGACACGGTATCGGGAACAAATCTTTCCGGCGGCTGCCGAAGCTCTCTGGCTGGTCTTTCTCTTTCTGGATCTGACCCGAATGGCGGACAGCACCCCTGTCAAGTTCGCGGCCATCTGTCTTTGCCTGGCCACCGCCTGCACTGGAGCCGTCTCCTTGGACGGACGGCTGGTGGCCCTGGCCCTCGGCTTCACGGTTGGGTCAGACTGGTTTCTGCTGGTGCGGGACGACCACTACCTGCTGGGCCTGGCTCTCTTCTCCGTGGTCCAGCTTCTCTACGCTCTGCGCCTCTTACGCCTCCGTGGGAACCGTCTCTGCCCTTGGGGTCTGGCACTCCGCCTGGCCGCCTTGGCCGCTGGAGCACTGCCGGGCCGCCGGGATCCCGTGGTTGGCCTGTCCGTGTTCTACTTTGCCAACCTGGCAGTCAACACCGCCGAGGCCTTTTCCCTGCATCCCTTTGACCGCAAGCAGCGGCGCTTCGCCTTCGGCCTGCTGCTCTTTGTGGGGTGCGATCTGTGCGTGGGAGGCTGGAATTTGGGTCTTTTCCCCGCCTTCACCCGGGTGGGGATGTGGTTTTTTTACCTCCCCTCCCAAGTCCTCATCGTCCTCTCCCAGCGGCTGAAAGGAGAATCCCCATGAGACCGTCCAAATTCCTCTCCGCTCTCTGCTCCCTCCTGCTGGCTCTTTTTCTTCTGACGGCGGCCATCGCCGTCCCCATCCTCTGCCGCCCCCTCTACTACGCCCAGATCGACGCCTTGGATCTGACAGAGAACACCGGCTGGGACGAGGAGACCATCCGAGGGGCTTACGACCAGGTGATGGACTATCTGGTGGGAAATGCCCCCTTCGGCACCGGCAAATTGAAGTGGTCGGAGAGCGGAAGGGCCCACTTTGCCGACTGCCGGGTCCTGTTCCGGCTGGATTTCGCTCTTCTGGGCGTCTCCGCCGCTGGGCTGCTCCTGCTGGGTGCGCTCCGGTGGGGAAAGCGGATCTCCCTGCACCGCTTTTGCGGCCGCAGTCCCGCCTTCTGGGCCCTTGTCGGGATGACGGCGGTCCTTCTGGCCCTTCTCTGCTGGGCGCTTGTGGACTTTGAAAGCCTCTTCACCGCCTTCCACACGGTTTTTTTCCCGGGGAAGAGCAACTGGATCTTCGACTGGCGGACCGACGAGATCATCCTCATTCTCCCGGAGGCCTTTTGGGCCCGGTGCGGCGCAGTCGTCGCGGCCCTTGCCTTCGGCGAAGGCGCGCTTCTGACGGCGGTGTGCGAATGGCTCCACTGGCGGCGCTCGCCGAAATCGGTCTATGAATCGGCAAAACTCCTGTAAACACGCAGGAAGGGCCGGGGACACCGTGGTGTCCCCGGCCCTGTTATTATGCTCCCAAATGGGCGATGGCCGCCTTGGCCGCCATCTGCTCGGCCTCTTTCTTGCTGTGCCCCGAGCCCGCGCCCACAGCTTTTCCGTTGAGCTCCACCTCCACAGAAAAGGTCTTGGCGTGGTCTGGGCCGCTCTCGCCGGTGAGGCGGTAAGTCAGCACACGGCCGCTCTCCCGCTGTACCAGCTCCTGAAGCGCAGTCTTGTAGTCCCGGCTGGCGCTCTTCTCGCTCTCCTTGTCCAGGATAAAGCGCTGCACGATCTTCCGGGCCTCGGCCAGTCCCCCGTCCAGGTAGACGGCGGCCAGCACGGCCTCTACGGCGTCGGCGCGGATGGAGGGGCGCTCCCGGCCTCCGCCGGCCTCTTCCCCCCGGCCCAGCTTCAGGTAAGCCCCCAGATCCAGCAGGTCGGCCACCTCCACCAGGCTCTCCTCACACACCAGAGCAGCCCGGGTGCGGGTCAGATCTCCCTCCGGGAGATCCGGATGCTCTTTGTAAAGAAAATCAGCCGTCACCATGCCCAGCACGGAGTCGCCCAGAAACTCCAGGCGCTCATTGCTGCCCAGACTGCCCCGGTTCTCGTTGGCAAAGGAACTGTGGGTGAGGGCGTTTTCCAGCAGGGTGCGGTCCCGGAAGGAGTAGCCCAGCTTGGCCTCCAATGTCTTCATATTCACTCGTCCAGTTTGTTCCGGAGGTAATTCACCAAATCACCCACGGTGAGGATGGTGTTCAGGTCTTCCTCTCCCATCTCCTCGATGTCGAACTCCTCTTCCAGAGCCATGGACAGCTCCACGATATCCACAGAATCGGCGCCCAGATCCTCGAAGCTGGTCTCCTCAGTGATCTCGTCAGCCTCCAGGCCGAACTGTTCGGCCAAAAGTTTGGCCACTTTCTCAAAAATCATTGCAAATCGAACTCCCATCTTGTCGTACTGCTTCTAAGCATTATGATAATAGGCAATCTCTCCCTGCCTGTCAAGGGGAAAATCAAATTTTCTCGGTCACTTCGTCCGTCTTGTTCACCGGCAGGCGCATATACGCCACGTTTTCCGTAATATTTTCGATGGTGCCGGAGGCGGCAAATTTAGCCGCCTGCGCGATGGCGTTTTTAATGGCGTAGTCGTCGGAGGAACCGTGGGCCTTGATGACGGGCCGGGAGATCCCGATGAGCGGGGTACCTCCGACCTCTCGGGAGTCCATCAGCTTCTTGAAGTCCCGCAGGCCGCCGGAGACCAGTACCGCCCCCAGCTTGGTGCCCACGTTCTTCTTAAACATCTTTTTCAGCTCCCCGGACAGGAACAGCGCCGTCCCCTCCAGAGTCTTGAGGAAGATATTTCCGGAATAGCCGTCGCAGACGATGACGTCCGCCGCGCCCAGAACCGCGTCCCGGGCCTCCACATTGCCGATGAAGTGGATGCGGCCCTCATCCGCCGCCTTTTTCAGCAGGGCGTAGCTCTCCCGCTGAAGCGCACCCCCTTTGCTCTCCTCGGCGCCGATGTTCAGCAGACCCACCCGGGGCTCCGGGCGGCCCAGAATGTGCTCGGCGTAGTAAGAGCCCATGAAGGCAAACTGGAGCAGATACTCCGGCGTGCACTCGGCGGTCGCCCCGGCGTCGATGAGAAGGGCCCCGCCGCTGGGGGTGGGGATCTGGGGGGCCAGGGCGGCCCGGCGGATGCCCCGGATGCGTTTGGTCAACAGGGTGGCTCCCGACAGGAGCGCCCCGGTGGAACCAGCGGAGACAAAGGCGTCTCCCTTCCCGTCCTTCACCAGATTGAGTCCCACAGTGAGGGAGGAGTCCTTCTTCTCCTTGAAGGCAGTGGCGGGGTTGTCCTCCATCTCCACCACTTCGGAGGCGTGGACGATCTCAATGCCCGGGGGCGGGGCGTCGCACCCCAGGTCCTGGAGCACGGCGAGGATCTCATCTCCCCGGCCCACCAGAGCCACCTCCACTCCCAGCTCCCGGACGGCCTCCACGGCCCCCTTGACGTTGGATACAGGGGCGTTGTCGCCGCCCATAGCGTCTACAATGATCTTCATGCTTCTTTTCCTCCTTGGCGTTTTCCCGGTTCCCTCACTCTGTGTCCAGCCCGGCCAGCGCTTCCAGGGCCCGCTGGGAAATGGCGGCGTTCTTTTCCCGTTTGCCCTTGATGCGGATCTCCAGTGGGGGGATGATGCCGAAATTCACGTTCATGGGCTGAAAATCTGTGATGCTCTCATTGGAAACATAGAGGGCCAGGGCCCCGATGGCGGTCTCCCGTGGGAAGTCCACGGGGGCCTTCCCCGTCAGGCGGCGGGCCAGCTCGATGGCGCACAGCGCCCCGGAGGCGGTTGACTCCACATAGCCCTCCACGCCGGTGATCTGTCCGGCAAAGGCCAGCCTGGGCTCCTCCTTCACCCGGTAGTACCGGTCCAGGAACCCGGGGGAACGGAGATAGGTATTCCGGTGCATCACGCCGTAGCGCAGAAACTCGGCGTGGGACAGGGCTGGGATCATGGAAAAGACCCGCTTCTGCTCCGGCCACTTCAGATGGGTCTGGAAGCCCACCAGATTGTAGACGCTCCCCTCCGCGTTGTCCCGGCGCAGCTGGATCACGGCATAGGGCTCCCGCCCGGTGCGGGGGTCCCGCAGCCCCTTGGGCTTGAGCGGGCCATAGCGCAGCGTGTCCTCCCCACGCCGGGCCATGACCTCCACCGGCATACAGCCTTCAAAGACACTCTTGTCCTCAAAGCCGTGGACGTCGGCCTCCTCGGCCTCGGTCAAAGCCTTCCAGAAGTCAAAATACTCCTCCCGGGAGAGGGCGCAGTTGATGTAGTCCGCAGTCCCCTTGTCGTAGCGGGAGGCGAACCACGCCTGATCCATGTCCACGCTCTCAAAGGAGACGAGGGGCGCGGCGGCGTCAAAGAAATTCAGGGTCCCGCTGTCGGGGAACCGGCGGCGGATGGCATCGGTCAATCCCTCAGAAGCCAGGGGCCCTGCAGCGACGATCACCTGTCCCTCCTCCGGGAGCTCAGTGACCTCCTCTTCCCGGACCGTGATGAGGGGATGGCGGCGGATCTGTTCGGTGACGGCGGCGGAAAAGGCGTTGCGGTCTACCGCCAGCGCTCCGCCCGCCTCTACCCGATGGGCATCGGCACAGGCGAGGATGAGGCTGTCCAGGCGGCGCAGCTCCTCCTTCAGAAGGCCTGCCGCATTCTCCAGCTGGTCGGAACGCAGGGAGTTGGAGCAGACGAGCTCCGCAAAATCGGCGCTGTGATGGGCGGGGGTGCTCTGATGCGGCTTCATCTCCCGCAGCTCCACGGGGATGCCGCGTTTGGCCAGCTGCCAGGCGGCCTCGCAGCCGGCCAGGCCGGCGCCGATGATGATGACGGGATCCATAGCGCGCTCTCCTTTCAGGGGTCATTCACAGGCGCGGCGCGCCTGTGATTCAAGTCTCTTCCGCAGGCTTTTTCGCCGCGGATCTCCTCGCGGCCGGTTTTTGGGCCGCAGGCTTCTTTTCGGCGGCTTTCTTGGCCGGTGCCTTCTTCGCCGTTGGTTTCTTTTCAGCGGCTTTCTTAACGGGCATCTTTTTAGCAGCCGGTTTTTTCGCCGTTGTCTTCTTCCCGGCCGGCTTCTCTTCCGTAGGCGTCCCCTCCGCCGGGGCGGCAGTGTTCTCCCCTTCTCCGGCGGTCTTTTTCTTATAGTAGCCCCGCTGATCCTCCGGGAGAAACTCGGGACAGTCCGGGTTGGCGCAGAAGGGCTTGCGGGCCCCCCGTCCGGAGCGCTTGAACAGGGTCTTGCCGCAGGCGGCGCACACGTCCGCCGTGGGCACGTCCCAGGTCATAAAGTCGCATTTGGCATGGGGGTTCCCCTCCCGGACCACGTTGAACTCACAGCCGTAGTAGGGATATCCCCGCTTGGAGGTCTTTTTCAAAATGCGGCCGCCGCACTTGGGGCACTTGCCCGGCATCTCCACCACGATGGGCTGCGTATAGCCGCACTCCGGCCAGCCGGGGCAGGCCAGGAACCGGCCGAACCGGCCGGATTTAAACACCAGATTCCGTCCGCACAAGGGGCAGATCTCCTCGGAGACCTCGTCGGGAACCTTGATGCGCTCCCCGTCCAGATCGCTCTCCGCCCGCTCCAGCTCCTGGGAAAAATCCTCGTAAAAACGGCGGAGCAGCGCCTTCCAGTTCTCCTTTCCGTTCTCCACCCCATCCAGGTTTTCCTCCATCTGGGCGGTGAACGCATAGTCCACGATGTCGGGGAACTTGTCCTTCATCAGGCCGGTGACCACCTCGCCCAGGGGCGTGGTGCGCAGGTACTTGCCCTCCTTCACCACATACTCCCGGCCCTCGATGGTGGAGATGGTGGGGGCGTAGGTGGAGGGCCGGCCGATCCCCTTTTCCTCCAGGGCCTTGATGAGGCTGGCCTCGGTGTATCGTGCGGGGGGCTGGGTGAAGTGTTGCTCGGGCTTGAGCCCCTTGAGCTCCAGCGGCTCCCCCTCCTTCAGATCAGGCAGGGGGGACTGGTGGAGCTCCTCCTCCTCGTCCTTTCCCTCCACGTAGACCGCCGTGTAACCGGCGAACTTCAGCGCGGTGTGGTTGGCCCGGAAGCGGTACCCGGCGGAGGCCGCCTCGATGGTGACCGAGTCGTAGATGGCGGAAGCCATCTGGCAGGCCAGGAAGCGGCTCCAGATGAGCTTATAAAGGCGGAACTGCTCCGCAGTCAGGTCCTTTTTGATGTTCTCGGGGACCAACTCCACGCTGGAGGGGCGGATGGCCTCGTGGGCGTCCTGTGCGCCGGACTTGGTCTTATAGCGCCGGGTCTCCGGGGGATAGTAGTCCTTCCCGTAGCGGCCCAGGATAAACTGTTTGGCGGCATCCACCGCCTCGTCCGACAGGCGCAGGGAGTCGGTTCTCATGTAGGTGATGAGACCCACCGTGCCCTCTCCGGTAATGTCCACGCCCTCGTAGAGCTGCTGGGCGATGGCCATGGTCCGCCGGGGCGCCATACCCAGCTTCCGGCTGGCCTCCTGTTGGAGGGTAGAGGTGGTGAAGGGGGGCGCGGGATTGCGGGTCTTGTCCTGCCGTTTGACCCCTGTAACAGTAAAGGTACCCGCCTTTACCTCGGACATGACGGCATTTACCTCTTCCTCGCTGTGGAGCTCCTGCTTTTTCTCCTTGCCGTAAAAGCCTGCGGTGAATCGGCCCATGTTGGGGCGCACCCGCTCCAGATCGGCGTCCAGAGACCAGTACTCCTGGGGAACAAAGGCCCGGATCTCCTCCTCCCGCTCGCACACCAGCCGGGTGGCCACGGACTGGACCCGTCCGGCGGAGAGGCCCCGGCGGATCTTCCGCCACAGCAGCGGGGAGATCTGGTAGCCCACCACCCGGTCCAGCACCCGCCGGGCCTGCTGTGCGTCCACCAGATCCATATCCAGCTGCCGGGGGGCAGCAATGGACTCGTTGACCACCTTCCTGGTGATCTCATTGAAGGTGACCCGGAAGGTCCGGTCGTCCGGCAGCTCCAACATCTCCTTCAGGTGCCACGAAATGGCCTCTCCCTCTCGGTCAGGGTCGGTGGCGAGAAAGACTTTGTCACTTTTCCTGGCGGACTTTTTCAGGTCGGAGATGATCTCCTCCTTGCCCTTGATGGGCTGATAGTCCACGGCAAAGTCGTGTTCCACGTCCACGCCCAGCTTGCTCTTGGGCAGGTCCCGGACATGGCCCATGGACGCCACGACCTCATAGCCGGGGCCCAGATATTTGGTTATGGTCTTCGCCTTGGCAGGCGATTCCACAATCACCAGGTTGTTCTTTGTTTTGGAAGCCACAGTATCCCTCCGCGGTTCGTATTTAAGAAGTGAGAATGACACAAGCGGCGTACCGCTTCCCCGGGCGTTCCTCCACCATGCCCCGGATCTGGAGCATGGTCAAGGCGGAAAGCACTCTCCGGGCCGGAATTTGGGCCGCTTCGGACAGATCGTCGGCGGTCAGGATTCGGCGCTGAAGCGCCAAGAGGAGGTCTCGCTCGTCGTCCGTAAAGGCCTCAGGGTCGTCTGATAAAGAAATATATGCCCGCTGAGGCCCCTTGTCAACCTCTTTTTCCTCGGCTTTTTCCGCTTTGGGCGGTTCCGGAACCACTTCAAGCCGGCTTTGCGCCTCTTTTTCCGGGAGTGGCGGCCGGGGGTGGAGCCGCCCCGGGAAGAGGGGCGCGAACTCCTCCAGCACGTCGGCGGCCGAGAGAATGAGCTTGGCCTCTCCCCGCTGAATGAGCCGGTTGGCCCCCAGGCTGGCCGGGGCGTCTGCCGGACCCGGGAAGGCAAAAACCTCCCGATCCTGCTCCAGCGCCAGCCGAGCAGTGATGAGCGCGCCGCTCGGCTGTCCGGCCTCCACCACCGCCACTCCCATGGACAGTCCGCTGAGGATGCGGTTGCGGATGGGAAAATGAAACGCCTCATGCCGGGTCCCCGGGGGATACTCGCTCACCAGAGTTCCCGCGGCGGCCACATCCTCATAGAGCCATCGGTTACCGCTGGGATAAAAGACATCGATTCCCCCGCCCAGCACGCTGATGACGGTGCCGCCGCCCTGAAGCGCTCCCTTCAGTCCGGCAGTGTCGATGCCCTGGGCCATTCCGGAGACCAGAACGGCCCCCGACCGGGCCAGCTCCAGGCCCAGTTTCCCCGCCAGATTCGTCCCGTAGGGGGTACAGGAGCGGGTGCCCACCACGCCGACGGTCAGCGTCCCGTCCACCTGAAGTGATTTTCCACGCCAATAGAGGACACAGGGCGGATCGTAGATCTGGGCCAGCCGCTCAGGGTACTCGGCGTCTTGGATGGTGAGGATCCGGATGCCCAGACGATCGCAGTCGGCCAAGATTTTCTCGGCCCCTGACAGATCCTTGTCCTCCAGAACCTTGGCCTTGGCCGGAGAGAGCCCCGCCAGAGCGTATTCCTCCGGCGCGGCGAAGTAGATCGCCTCGGGCGTACCGAAGCGCTGAAGGAGCTTCCACGGATCTCCGGGCTGAAAGCCCTTGCGGGTGGTGAGCCACAGAAAATAGTTGAGGTTTGCCATGGCGGAAGCTCCTTCCTTAATTATAATAGGGACTGCGGCGCTTTGCGTCGAAAGCAGTCGGCAGCCCTATCTCATTCCCCGCCGTCCCTCCCAGAGGACTACGGCAGCCGCCACTGCGGCATTCAGAGACTCACAGCGGTCCTCCATGGGAATTCTCAAAGACTTTTGGCATAGGGAGAGCATCTTCTCCGAGATTCCCTTCCCCTCACTGCCGATCACCACCGCCGCCCCGGACAGATCCACGTCCCGGAGATCCTCGGTGTCCTCCCGCAAGGCGGTGGCGTAGAGTGGGATACCGGAGCGCTCCAGGAGCCGCTGGATCTCTTCCGGCTCTCCACGCCAGACAGGCAGCTCCCGGAAACAGGCTCCCATGGTAGAGCGCACCGCTTTGGGGGAATAGGGGTCTGCACAGGCTCCAGTGAGCAGGAGGCCGCCGGCGCCCATGGCATCAGCGGTCCTCCAGACGGTGCCCAGATTCCCCGGATCCTGCACGCCGTCCAAAATCAGATAGCGACCGGGCTCCAACCGCTGGGGCAGGACGGTGTCCGGCAGAGCGCAGACAAAGACCACGCCCTGGGGCGTCTCCGTGTCGGCCAGAGTCCCCAGCACATCCGCCGGAGTGGTCACCACACGTCCCGTGACCCCCGGAGGAAGCTCTCTCCCCTCGGCAGACACCACCGTTCGGATCTCTGCGCCCCACCTGAGCGCTTCCTCCAGCAGCTTGGGCCCCTCGCCCAGAAACTCCCCCGCCTGTCTGCGGTAGCCGCCGGAGTTGCGGAGCTTCCGGATGTGCTGAAAAAGCGGATTCTGGCGGCTGGTGATGAGCTCCATTACTTCACCTCATGGAGGTGGTTGATGTCCTCACTGCGGCCCAGCACCACCAAATTGTCCTTCTCCTCCAGCACATAGTCCGCTCCGGGGGCGACATCCAGATCCCGGTCGGCCTTGGCCTTCCGAACGGCGATGACATTGACGTGGTAGCGGTTGCGCACGTCCAGCTCCCGAATGGTGTGGTAGCGCCAGGATTTGGGCGCGGCCAGCTCCACGATCCCATAGTCGTCCGAGACCTCAATGAAGTTGAGCACGTTGGAAGAGGACAGGCCCTGGGCCAGTTTCACCCCCATCTCGTGTTCGGGGAACACCACCCGGTCGGCGCCGATCTTCTCCAGTACCTTCCGGTGGACGTGGCTCTGGGCCTTGCAGATGACCTCCCGCATGCCCAGCTCCTTCAAATTCAGAGTGATCAGGGCGGAATTTCCCACATCGTCTCCCACGGCCACGATGGCGCAGTCATAGTTGCGCACTCCCATGGCCCGCAGTACGGCGGGGTCCCGGGCGTCGCCGGTGACCGCATGGGTCACCTGGTCGGCAACCTTTTGAACGCTGTCCTCCCGGCCGTCGATGGCCAGCACCTCATGGCCCAGAGCGGACAACTCCGTGGCCACCGCCGTTCCAAAACGGCCCAGACCGATCACTACAAAAGTTTTCATACGCGCAGCAGACCTCCTTACCGGCGTCCCGGGCGGCAGCGCTGCCGGACGCTTCGGTCAAAAATCATCTCAAGATTTTCCCACTAACCGATCATAATGCTGAATTCCGGGTATTTGATATGGAGAGAACTTTTCCCGCCGATCAGGAAGGCGATGGAGACCGAGAGCACACCCACCCGCCCCGTGTACATGAGCGCAATGAGCAGCATTCGGGACAACGGGGAGAGCGTGGGGGTGATCCCGGTGGTCAGGCCCACGGTTCCCAGGGCCGATGCCGTTTCAAAGGCAGCGTGGAGGAAGGGCACTCCGTCGGCCAGAGACAGCACCATAGCGCCGCCCATCTGGAGAAGGAGCACCATGAGAAACATGGTCACCGCGTTCATGGCCCGCCGGGCCGGAAGGGTGCGGCCCAGGAAAGTGATAGATTCCCGCCCCCGCAGGTTGGTGAACAGCACCATGAACAGCACCCAGGCCGTCACAGTCTTGATACCGCCGGCGGTGGAGCCGGAAGAGCCGCCGATCAGCATGAGGATACATCCCATAACCTGGGAATTGTCCCGCATGGCCCCCTGGTCGATCACATTGAACCCCGCCGTGCGGAGCGTGACGGACTGAAAGACAGCGTTGAGCCACTTCTCCCCCGCAGGCATTTCCCCCAGGGTGGCCGGATTGTCCCCCTCTGTGGCCATAAAAAAGACTGCGCCAAAGAGAATGAGAAACGCGGTGAGCCCCAGCACCAGGCGGCTGTACAGCGTCAGCTTCCCCCAGCGCCGGTTCCTGGCCACATCCTCCCAGACGAAAAAGCCCAGACCGCCCATTACGATCAGCCCGGCAGTGGTGAGCAGCACCAGCGGGTCTGCATGGAAATCAGCCAGGCTGGAAAAAGCGCCGGTATCCCCGCCCTGGAGGTCAAAGCCCGCGTTACAAAAAGCGGATACCGAATGGAACAGGGCGTGCCAAAGCCCCCGGATCAGGCCGAACCGGGGGATCATGCGGATGGAGAGCAGCACAGTGCCCAGCAGTTCCAAAAAGGCGGTGCCCATCAGGGCCCGGCGCACCACCCGCACCACACCGTCCAGGTCGTTGAGGTTCAGCGTAGAGACCATAATGAGCCGCTCAGACAGGCCGATGTGCCGGTGGGCCACCAGGGAGATCAGGGTGATCACCGTCATAAAACCCAGTCCGCCCAGTTGAATGAGCAAAAGAATCACCGCCTGACCAAAAGGCGACCAGGTCAGCCAGGTATCCACTACGATCAGTCCCGTGACGCAGGTGGCGGAGGTGGCGGTAAACAGTGCGGAAAAAAAGCCGATACTCTCTCCGCTTCTGGTTGCAATGGGGAGAGTGAGCAGCAGTGCTCCCACCAGGATAATCATGCCGAAAGACTGCGCCACCAGCCGGGTGGAGTTGAGCCTCCGGCCACGAATAAAATGATCCTGGATAAAATGAGCCAAACGTTCCAGCAAACAGCCTTCTCCTTTCCGTTCAAACACAGCGCAAAAAGGGGGACTCCCCCCGGGGAACGCAGAAAGGCATACCGGCGAGGAAATGTCACCGGTATGCCCATCTGGGAGATCCGATCAAAGGGGCTTCATCGTGGGGAAGAGAATCACATCCCGAATGGTGTCCGCCCCGGTGAGGAGCATGACGGCCCGGTCCACCCCGATGCCCATGCCGCCCGTGGGGGGCATGCCGTAAGACAGTGCGTTGAGGAAGTCCTCATCCAGCATCTCGGCCTCGTCGTCTCCCCGATTCCGGAGCTCCACCTGCTTTTCAAAGCGCCGGCGTTGATCGATGGGATCGTTGAGTTCGGAATAGGCGTTGGCCAGCTCGGAGCGACAGACGAACAGCTCAAACCGCTCAGTCAGTCGGGGGTCGGCGGGACTCCGCTTGGTCAGCGTGGAAACCTCCACAGGATACATGGTAATAAAGGTGGGCTGGATCAGCTTCTCTTCCACCTTCTGGTCAAAGCAGGCATACAGGGCATTGCCCCAGGTCTTGTCGGCTGTCTCGGCCAGCTCTACGCCCTTGGCCTTGGCGGCGGCCACCGCCTCGGCGTCGTCAGAGATCGCGCCGAAGTCGATGCCCACATATTCCTTGACGGCATCGATCATGGTCAGGCGGCGCCAGCCGGGAGTCAGGTCCACCTGCTCCCCCATCCACTCCACTTGATAGCCGCCCAGGATCTCCTTGGCGGCGCCGGAGATGATGCCCTCGGCCACATCCATCATGTCGTGGAAGTCGGCGTAGGCCTGGTAGAGCTCCACGGAGGTGAACTCCGGATTGTGCTTGGGATCCATGCCCTCGTTGCGGAAAATGCGGCCGATCTCATACACCCGGTCCATGCCGCCCACGATGAGCCTCTTCAGGGGCAGCTCGGTGGCGATACGCATATACATGTCGATGTCCAGCGTATTGTGATGGGTCACGAAGGGCCGGGCGGAGGCGCCGCCGGAAATGGTGTTCAGGACCGGGGTCTCCACCTCGATATAGCCCCGCTCGTCCAGGTAGCGGCGCATAAACTGGATGAACTGGGAGCGGATGATAAAGTTGCGCTTGACCTCCGGGTTCATGATGAGGTCCACATACCGCTGCCGGTAGCGCAGTTCCTTGTCCTGAAGGCCGTGGAACTTCTCCGGCAGGGGGAGAAGCGACTTGCTGAGCAGCGTGATGTTCTTGGCCCGGACGCTCATCTCGCCCCGCTGGGTACGAAAGACCTCGCCATCCACGCCCACGATGTCGCCGATGTCGTACTTTTTAAACTTCTTATAGGCCGCCTCGTCCATCTCGTCCTGGCGGGCGTAGAGCTGGATGCGGCCATCCCGGTCCTGGAGGTCGCAGAAGCTGACCTTGCCCATGCCCCGCTTGGACATGAGCCGTCCGGCCACCTTGACTTCTTTACCCTCCATGGCGTCAAAATTGTCCTTGATCTGCTGAGACGTGGTATCCCAGGCAAAGCGGGTCTGCTGGAAGGGATCCTCCCCCGCCTCCTGCAACGCGGCGAGCTTTTCCCGCCGCAGGCGCAGCAGCTCGGAGAGCTCCTGCTCCCCAGTGCCGTTCTTCTGTTCCTCTGCCATTTTCCTCTCTCCTGTTCCCGGGGAGCTGAAGCCCCCTTCTTCTCTCCGTTACGCCTTCTGGATATCCAACAGTTTGTAGCGCAGAGTCCCCGCGGGGGCCTCCACCTCCACGTGGTCTCCCACCACCTTGCCCAGCAGGGCCCGGCCGAAGGGAGAATCCTCGGAGATCCGTCCGTTCATGGGGTCGGCCTCCTGGGAACCCACGATGCGGTAAGTCTCCTCCTCGTTGAACTCCTCATCCAGCACCTTTACCAGGCTGCCCAAACCGACGGCGTTGGCGTCGAAGTGCTGATCTTCAATGATCACATAGTTGGCGAGAACCGCCTCCACCTCCGCAATGCGGGAGTAAAGCTTGCCCTGCTCATTCTTGGCCTCGTCATATTCGCTGTTCTCGGACAGGTCGCCGAAAGACCGGGCCTCCTTGATCTGCTCGGCCACCTCGCGCTCCCGCACCGTCTTTAGATAGACCAGTTCCTCCTGCAGCTCCTGCAGGCGCTGCGGAGTCAGTTTATACTGTTTCGCCATAGCTGTAAATCACCTTTCGTTCTTATTCTATCGATGAGAAACAGACCGTTTCCAGCCCGATGGGTTTCAATACATACTCCTGCTTTTACATTATCCTGTATTATATGTATTTTCCATCGTCCTGTCAAGGACATTCCTCTGGCACACCACGCCGATGCCCTCCGCCTCGGCCCGTCCGGTCTCCCACAAAACCTCCAGCAGCATCAGGGGATCGACTCCCTCCGGCATCGGCGCTTTCTTCCACTGCAATTCCAGCCCCGCCAGATCAGGACTGCCCCAGAGCCGCAGTACTTCTCCCCCCAGGGTCTGACAGGGGGAAAGCTCTACTGTCACTTGGGGCCGCAGGCCTTGTCCCAGTCCCGGCGGCGCGGCTCCATAGGCCCGGCGCAGATGCCCGGCCAGCTCCTCCCCACCCTGGTGAAAATCCAAAAGCAACACCCCGGTCTGCGGACAAAGACTGTCGGCCAGCGCCCACGCTGTCCGGTCCGCCACTGCTCCGCAAAGCGCGGCGACCCGGTTCTTCAGAGGGTATTTTTCCAGCAGGGCCAGCGCAAGTTCCCCACCCTTGGCCTGACAGAGCGGCAGTGGATCCACCGGTGCGATCCCCCAGTGGGCCAGCTCGGGCCAGCCGTCAAAGGACACATCCGCCATGACCCGGCGAACTCCCATCCGCCCAAGGACCCTTCCCGCCTGGGCCAGACGCCGCCGCCTGTTTCCGGGGGGCAGCGTGACTGAGACCAGCGGCAACCCCAGCAGCCGGCACTCCTCTACCTCGGGACGCCAGTGCCATTGCCCGGAAGAAATAAGCCGTCCAACCATCTCCATTTTCCCCCCTTGGGGGATGGTATGCATATCCTGTCTCCGTCATACCCAAACCATCCAAACAGATTTTTCACCGCCATCTCCCCATCCGCCCCGGCAAAAAGCAGGCCGCAGGCGCCCGAGGGCATCCTGCGGCCAAATGAACTTACTGCCCCAGCAGTTCCAGCGCCTTTTGCAGCTGCTCATCATCGGCGTGGGCCAGGGTCCCGGCCCGGAGGGCCGCCTCCTTTTCCGCTGTGAGCGCCACTTCAGCATCCAGACTCACTCCGGTCCCGATGAGGGAAATACCGTTGCCCGTATAATACCGGGCAGTGGAAATATTCATGGCTCCGCCGCCCAGCAGCGGAATGGCCTGCTGAGAATACCCCTTTCCGGAGGTCTCCACCCCCACCACCGCGGCCCCGGCTGCTTCCCGAAGTTCGGCGGCGAAAAATTCCGCGGCAGAGTAGGTGTCCGCGTTCACCAGCACAGCCATGGGGATCTCCACACACTGCGCATCGGACTCCACGCGCTCCTCCGGCCCGTCCCGGCTTTGGGTCCGGAAGATGACCCCCTCGGGCAGCAGGCGGTCCAGCATATCCGTGAGTTCCCCCACATAGCCGCCGCCGTTGTCCCGCATGTCGAACACCAGGGCCTTCGCCCCCTGCCGCGTCAGATCGTCCACCGCCCCAATGAGCTTTTCGGCGCTGTGGCTGTAAAAGTTCTCCAGCTTTACATAGCCCACGCCGCCATCCAGCAACTCATAGTGCACCGGCTCGGTCTCCAAAGCGGCCCGGGTCAGGGATACCTCCCGTACCGCCCCCACGGGTGTTTCTACCGTGAGAGAGACAGGAGTCCCCTCCTCCCCCAGGATGGCCTGACCCCCTTCGTAGCGGTCCTCCCCCGCAATGGATTGCCCATCCACAGCGGTGATGATCTCCCCTGCCGCCAAGCCGGCCTCAGCGGCCGGAGAGGCCTCCAGCACCGCGAGAATGACCAACCCTTTTGGATCTTCATATCCCACGGTGACCCCGACCCCCACATAGGAGTTGGTCCGGCGCTGGTTCTGCGCCTCATACTCCTCCGCGGTCAGGTAGTGGCTCCACCGGTCGCCCAGTCCGTCCACCATGCCTGCCAGCGCGCTGTCCACGGCCGCCGCAGGGTCGTAATCCCCCACAAAGCGGGTACGAACCACTCCAAGCCCCTGAAGCAGCGTAAGGGCCTGAGGGCCTATAAGCAGATAGGCCGCCAGAGCGGCAGCAGCCAAAGCAGCCAGGGCTCCGCCCAGAACCGCCGCAATGAGCTGCCAGCGGGAAAATCGTTTTTCTCTCACGTCTTGGTGCCCCTTCCCAGAAAGACGGGCGGAGAATCTCTCTCCGCCCGTCTCCTGTCGCTTAATGGAAATTGACGCCGGGGAACATACTTCTGGGATCCTGGCGGACACCGTTGACCCGCAGTTCCAGATGAAGGTGGTTTCCGGTAGAGGAACCGGTGGTCCCCACGTAGCCGATGACCTGTCCCTGGCTCACCACCTGGCCCTCGCTCACCGCCCGGGAGCGCATGTGAGCATAGAGCGTGCTCCTCCCGTTTCCGTGGCTGATGACCACATAGTTGCCGTAGGAGCTGGGCGCATAACCAGAAATCGTAACTACGCCGCCCTGGACAGCATAGATGGAAGTTCCTCCAGGGGCAGGCAGATCGATGCCGGTGTGATTGTTCGGCTTTCCTGTAATGGGGTGGGTCCGCCAGCCAAAATAAGAAGTGATGTGGGTATAGCTGCTGGGCAGCGGATAAGCATACCCGGAGCCGGTATGAAAGGTGATCTTCTGGGAGGCAATGAGCTTCTCCAACTCCTTCTGCTTGGCGGCGATCTTGGCGGCGATCTTCTCCTCCTCCGCCTCCTCGGCCGCCACCAGCGCCTCAGCGGCGTCAGCCTGGCCCTTCAACTCATCAAAGAGGGCCTGGGCCTCCCGCACCTTTGCGGCCTGCTCAGTCCGCTTGGCGTCCAGCTGGGCCTTCTGCTCGTCCAGTCCAGCCTTGGACTCGTTGAGCCCGGCCAGAGTGTCCTCCACCTCTTTGCGAGCCGCCGCCAGCTCTTCCACCACACCGTTGTCGTACTCCATGATCTCATCCACCAGAGCCAGCCGGTCCAGAAGGTCAGAGTAGTCGCTGGCGTCAAAAAGGACCGACCAATAAGAGACGGTCCCCGCCTCCTCCATAGACCGGGCCCGCTGGCAGAATCGGTCGTACGCGGCGCTCTCCTTGGCCTGGGCCTCGGTCAGCGCCGTCTCCTGCGCTGCAATGAGCGCGGTATAGGTGTCGATCTGGCTCTGGGTGTTGGCCACCTCGGTGTCGATGGCGGCCAGCTCCTGATCCAGAAGTTTCTTCCGCTCCAGTGCCTTGGCCTTGTCGTTTTCGAGAGCCTTCAGCTGTGCCTGGAGCTCCTTCTTTCGAGCGCTGGCCTCGGCCGCGTCATCCTTCAGCCCGGAGATCTGATCCTTCAACTCACTCTGGCTGACGGCGTGGGCCGAGGTAAGCGCGCTGCCCAGCAGCGGCAGCAAAAGGGCCAGCACCATGACCAGTGCCAAAAGTGCAGTGACAATCCGCCGCCAGTCCGGCTTTTTCCCCTGTTTTTTCGTCTGTGCTTGCTGTTTCAATTTGATTCCCTCCGGATTCGTCGTCAAACCTGCAGGAACTTCCGAATGGCCAGCACGCTGCCCCCGGTACCCACCACCAGTCCGGTGACGGAGAAAATGCCCAGCACCCTGAGAGCGATGCTCTGGAACGGGATTATTGTCAGCAGCTGGATGGTCTGCCCGGTACTGATGGCCTGGGCAATCAGTGTGTAGATCCCCCACTGGAGGAAGAAAGCGCACACCGCGCCCGCCAGGCCCAGGATCATCCCCTCAAAGATAAAGGGGCCCCGGACGAAACCGTTGGTGGCGCCGCACATCTTCATGATGGCGATCTCCTCCCGGCGGGTGAAGGTACCCAGCTTGATGGTGTTATAGATGATGAACAAGGAGATGAGCAGCAGCAGCGCAATGAGGATCAACGCCACGCCGGTGGCCACATTCCGCACCATCACAAACCCCTGCGCCACCTCGGGGGCGGCCTGGAGATTGACGATTCCCGGCACGGCGGACACCCCGTCCATGGTCTCCTGGATCCGGCTGATGTCCGTCATATGGACAGAGTACCGATCCCGAAACACCTCGTCGGGCAGATCGGCGTACAGTCCGGCGTTCTTGTCCCCGGCAAACTGATCGGCGTAGTTGGCCTTGGCCTCCTCCTTGGTGGTGAAGGACACCGAGGCCACGTTGGGCAGGGCCTCCAGCTGGCTTTGCAGCGCCAGGGCCTGCTCCCGGGAATAGCTCTCATCCACAAAGGCCAGAAACTCATTGTCCCGCTCCAGGTCGCCCAGCTTGTTCTCCAGGTTGAGGGCCACCAGAGAAAAGGATCCCATAATGAGCAAGCAGGCCACGATCATGAACACGGCGGCAAAAGACATGAGGCCGTGGGTAAAAATGGAGTGAAACCCCTCCGAAAGGTAATAGCCCAGGTCAAATTGTTTCTTCATTGTTATAATACCCGCCTGTCTCGTCGCTGATGATCCGTCCGTTCTCAATGGCGATCACCCGCTTGGAAAAGCGGTTGACCAGTTCCTTCTCGTGGGTGACCACCAGCATGGTAGTGCCCAGCTCGTTGATTTTTTCCAGCAGCAGCATAATCTCCAGGGAACGCTGCGGGTCCAGGTTTCCCGTGGGCTCATCGGCGATGATCATCTGGGGGTTGTTCACCAAAGCCCGGGCAATGGCCACACGCTGCTGCTCTCCGCCGGAGAGCTGCGTGGGATAGCGGCTCCCCTTCCTGGCCAGGCCCACCAGATCCAGCACATAGGGGATGCGCTTGCGGACCTCCCTTGGAGAGGCTCCCACCGCCCGCATGGCGAAAGTGAGATTCTCCCACACTGTCTTTTTTTCGATCAGACGGAAATCCTGAAAGATGACCCCCAGCGTGCGGCGCATATAAGGCACCTGATTGGGGCGAATGCTCCCCAGATTGTACCCGTTGACCATGATGCGCCCGCCGGAGGGCTGGACTTCGCCGGTAATGAGCTTGATGATGGTGGATTTTCCGGAACCGGAAGGCCCCACCAAAAAGGCAAACTCCCCATCGTCAATGCGCATGGAGACCCCTTTCAGAGCCTTGGTGCCGTTATCGTATGTCTTTTGAATATCTAAGAGGCGTATCATTCCCTTGCTCCTCATAAAGCGATTGACAATCAGACACAGGCGGCGGACCGCTGGGTTCGATTGTCAATCACGTTTACTCTTTTATGTATGATGCGTAAGGATCTTCTATCAAAGTTCTCTTTGCCGGTTTCCCGTTTCGCGTCGGCTGTCCGCAGGCCCTTCTATCAAGGTTCTCTTTGCTGACTTTCTCTTGAAAGAGAAAGTCAGTTGTCGATCCCCCGGGAGACCAGGTATTTCTTGACCATCAGAGCCACCTTGAAGGTGATGGCGTCGTCAAACTCCCGCAGATCCAGCCCCGTGAGTTTTTTGATCTTCTCCAGCCGGTAAACCAGAGTGTTCCGGTGGACAAAGAGCTTTCGGGCGGTCTCGGACACATTCAGATTGTTCTCAAAGAATTTGTTGATGGTGAACAGCGTCTCCTGATCCAGCGCGTCGATTGGGTTTTTCTTAAAGACCTCTTGGAGGAACATCTCACACAGGGTGGTGGGCAGCTGATAGATCAGCCGGCCAATGCCCAGATTGTCGTAGTTGATGACGCTGCGCTCGGTATCAAAAACCTTTCCCACCTCAATGGCCATCTGGGCTTCCTTATAGGAGCGGGCCAGATCCCGGATGTTGGTGACCACCGTACCGATACCCACCACCGGCTTCAAATCCAGTTCGGACATAAGCCCATCCTCGATCTGGCGGGCGATTTTGTCCAGCCGCTTGCTCTCGGTCCCCTCCGGCATCTGCTTGATGACCGCCACATCGGTCTCACTGATGGAGAGGACGAAATCGATCTGCTTGTCGGGGAACATGGCCTGGATCGTGTCGATCATTGCAGGATCGGCAGGCTCCGGCTGCCGCACCAGAAAAACGCCCCGGGGCACGTCGCAGACAAAATGGAGCTCCTTGGCCCGAACGTAAATATCCCCCAGCAGAATGTTGTCTGAGATGATGTTCTTGACAAAAGTCCCCTTGTCGTGCTTTTCCTCATAGCTCTGCTTGGCCCCATTAAAAGCCACTGCCGACAGGCAGCACAGCCCCTTCGCCACGTCGTCCTCGCCCTGAACAAAACCCGCGTAGTCGAACTGGGTGCCCCAGCTTGCCAGAGCCTTAAAAGTGCGCCCCTCAAAGCGGACCATGCCGTTTTCCGCCGCATTGAGCTGCCCCACTACTTCGCCCCAACGCTCTCCGATCAAAGAGAGCTCATCGCAGGCCACCACGGTCCCCTCGGCGTCGATCACGCCGATCACCCGGTCAGTCCCTTCCTTCATCTGTAACACGACACTCTGAAAAATCCGATTGGACATCTGGAATGCCTCCTTACCTTAATTCCCATCCGGGTGGTCACGCGTACATTTTCAATGACCTGCGTCCATTTCTGCACAAAGTATACAATTTCGCACAGATAGATCCCCGTGGCGCAGGCGATTCACACGAATATTATTATAGCGGCTTTTTTCTCCCTTTTCAATAGCAAATTTCACTTTTTTTGTGGAAAATGCCGAATCCTCTCAGATCCCGTCGTTCCCGCCCGCCGCAGTGCCTCCAATTCAAGGTCCGACAGCGGCCTCCACGAACCGGGAACCAACTGTTCGTCCAGCGTCAGAGGTCCGAAGGTGAGGCGTTTCAGGAAGGTCACAGGCTTCCCCCGGGCGGCCAGCATCCGTTTGATCTGGTGGTACTTCCCCTCCCGCAGCGTCACCAAGGCCTCCCCGTCCCCCCGCGGCTCCAGCACGGCCGGAAGGCAGTGGAGCCCGCTGGCCAGGACCATTCCCGCCTGGAACGCGGCCGCATCGCCCTCATCCAGCACTCCGTCCACCCGTACCAGATAGGTCTTGTCCACATGCCGCCTGGGCGACAGCAGTCCGTGGGCCAGCGGTCCGTCGTTTGTGAGCAGGAGCAGGCCCACCGTGTCCTTGTCCAGCCGCCCGGCCGGGAACAGCCCGACCCGCCTCAGGTGCTCGGGCAGCAGAGAGAGCACGGTGGGCTGCCGTGGGTCATCCGTAGCCGAGACCAGCCCGGCCGGCTTGTTGAGCATGAGATAGACCCGGGCGCTTCCGGAGATGTCCTCCCCATCCACCTGGAAGCAGGCGGTCTCCGGGAATTTTGCCTCCCGGCTCCCGGCCACCGCACCATCCACTGTCACCCGCCCTGTGCGGATCAGCTCTGCCGCCTCCCGGCGGGACCAGCGCCCGGTCCCGGCTAAAATTTTATCCAGACGCTCCATCCGCGTCCCCCTCTCTTTGTACTCTCTTTTGCTAAGCCTATCATATTTTTCCACCGCCTACCATAGAATTTGATCAGAGGTCAAAGGGCAAAGGGGAGATCATTGTGTTCATCTGGACGGCAAAAGTCAATCGGCGCAAGATATATCTGGTTTTGGCAGCAGCGGTGATCGTCTGCGGCGCGGTGCTGGCCGCCACGGTGCTGGGCGGTCGGGGTGCCGAGGCCTCCGCCTCGATCAGCCCGAAGGGAATCAAGACAGAGGAAGATCGAATCGCCTATCTGGGGGCCTGGGGCTGGCAGGTCTCTCCGGATGCCGTCACTGTGGAGGAGCTGGAGCTTCCGAAGGACTTCGGTCCGGAGTACTCCGAGTACCTCTCGCTCCAGTCCGGTCAGGGCTTTGACCTGACCAAATACGCAGGGAAAAGGGTCAAACGGTACACATACAGCGTGGGGAACTACCCCACGGGAGATGCCGGTGTGAAGGCTCACCTTCTGCTCTTCCGCAACACTGTGGTGGGAGGAGAGATCCTGGGGGACGGCTTTCTCCACGGCCTGGAAATGCCCACCTGAGCGGGTATAGGAGGCAAATTGCCCTGAACGCGGAGACTGGCGTCAGAGAGCCTGACGCCAGTCTGCTTCCTTCCCTTTCCTTTCTCAGCCCGTCCAGCACACTCAACGGATGAGCTTGTCCCGTCCCACATGCAGAAAATAGATGTAGTAAATCGTCCCTACTGCCTGGAGGAAGCGAGAGACCAGGTTCATAAATCCACCCATGTCGCTCAGGGCGGTCACCATGGAGAGACCCTGGCAGAGCACCGCGATCGCCGTACAGCCCAGGTAGAGCTTGCGGGCGCTTTCTTCCAGCTTCGCGACCTCCCGCTCCCCCTTGCACAGCCGGGTGGTGGTATCGCAGACATAGGCCATCCCCATATAGGACAAGATCAAGGAAATTGCCCGCAGAAGCAGGAAGATCCAACTTCCGGTGATGGCGGTCAGGATATCACACACCAGCACACTCAGCGCAAAAAACAGGGCCACGCGATATCCGCTGTCTGCCCTCATGGCAACGCTCAGGCCAACCGCTGTCAGCGCCAGACTGATCACATCGGTGGCCACATACAGAATGGTGACCACAGGCCCCAGTGCGGTCAGGCACACCAGAACCACCGAAACAACGTAGAGGATCTGTGCGATGAATACCAGCCGCAGCCCCTTGACCGCGGCGCTCCGAGTCTCTCCCATGTTACGATTACCCCTTTACTTCATCAGATGAACGTTCAGATGTTCGTATGTCATCTCGACACCGGCAGCGTCAAAAGCCCCCTTCACCTGTTCCAAAAGGTCATAGTGGACCTCCCAGTAGTCTTCCGTGGCACACCAGACCCGCAGAATATACTCCACGGAGCTCTCCTTGTAGGCGCTGACCCGGATGAGCGGCGCCGGAGTGGGCAGCGTCCGGGGATGCTCCCCCACCACTTTGGCGATGCAGCGTCTCACCGCCTCCTGAGGCGCCTCGTAAGAGGCCGTAAACTTCAGTTCCACCTGCCGCTTATCGGCTGCGGTAAAGTTGACGATGGTCTTGCCGGAGATCTCCCCGTTGGGCACAAAGATCGTCTTGTTGTCCACCGTATTCAGCTTGGTGTAGACCAGTCCCACCTCGCTCACCGTTCCACTCACACCGCCGGCCTCCACAAAGTCCCCGGCAGAAAAAGGGCGGGCTGTCAACAGCATGATCCCGCCCGCCAAATTGGACAAGGTACCCTGCACGGCCAGGGAAATGGCCAGGCCCAGCACGCTGAGCACCGCCACCAGCGAGGTCATGGGCACACCCAGATAGCCCAGCAGGACACAGAGCGCCACCAGCCACAGGATGGCCTTCAGCCCGGAGCGGAGAAACGTCCGCACGCCCCGATCCAGTTTGGAACGCACCATGGCCCGGTCCGCCAGCTTCATAATCACTTTGATGATCACCAGGCAGGCCACCAGCAGCCCGACAAGCACCAGTGCTTTTTCCCAGGAAAAGTTCTTCAAGACCCGGTTGATCTGTCCCCAAGCCTCCTGCGCAGCCTCGGTATCCACGCTCGTGGGCATGGCATCTCCCCCTATTCCCCGAAAACGGGGCATTATTTTATTTATTTTATTATATATTTGGAAAAAAAGCAACGCCTTTTCTTGTGTAAAGAGTCCCCCGTCTCCCTCACGCCGTATCAAAAAGCTGCTCCGGGGTGCTTGCATCGCAAGCACCCCGGAGCAGCGCTCGGTCTATCAAAAAAATCGTTTGATGGTCATGACCGCAACATAAAGTCCGCTCCCCTTTTATTGCCCCTCGGCCAGCAGTTGTTTTCCTTTCTTCTCATAGGACAGCCAGTCCGCTTCCGGTACCATACTCCCGCCGGTGGCCCACACGATGTGGGTACTGTCGGACATTTTATCCGTCAGCCCTTCCTGACGCTGATATGAAAGGCCCGCCTCTGTATGAAGGATCCACTGCGGGCCAGTCATTCCGGCCAGGGCACTGGGTTCCAGGCGGATTCCCTCCCGCTCCGCCAGCAGGGTAAGCAGACGATACAGGTGCTCGTCGGAGATGGTGTAGCACCCGGACAGGAAGGGTTCCATCAACTTGCCCACAAATTGGGAGGGACGGCCCACCGCCAAGCCATCGGCGGCGGTGCGGTTGTCGATGCCGAAGTCCCCCACGCACACCTGCGCGTGCAGCCGGGTAGCCATGCCCAGAATCATACAGGGCGCATGGGTAGGCTCGGCAAAAAAGCAGTGGACGGCATCCCCAAAGACCTGCTTAAGGCCAAATGCCACTCCACCCGGGCCTCCGCCCACCCCACAGGGCAAGTAGACAAACAGAGGGTGTTCCTCATCCACCGGGACATTCTGTTCCATCAACTGCTTTTGGAGCCGGAGGGCGGCCACTCCATAGCCCAGAAAAAGGTTTTTGGAGTTTTCATCGTCTACGAAGTGGCACCAAGGATCCTTCTCTGCCTGACGGCGCCCCTCGCTGATCGCCTTACTGTAGTCTTCGGCGTACTCGATCACCGTAACTCCTTTTTCCCGCAGCAGATCCTTTTTCCACTGACGTGCGTCGGCCGACATGTGAACCGTGACCTGAAAACCCAGTTTGGCGCTCATGATACCGATGGACAGTCCCAGATTGCCGGTGGAGCCCACAGCGATCGTATATTTGGAAAAGAGCTCCCAAAAACGGGGCTCCGCCAGAACAGCATAGTCAGTGTCCAAGGTGAGCATTCCGCTTTCCAGGGCTATTTTTTCCGCCACGCACAGCACCTCATAAATGCCCCCCCTGGCCTTGATAGAGCCAGAGACCGGCAGATGGCTGTCACACTTTAGGATGAGGCGCTCTTTCACGCCCAGTGCCTCGGCCATGGAAGGAATTTCCCGCAGCGGGGACTCCAAAATCCCTCCCGCTCGGGCTGTCTCCGGAAACACCCGGGCCAGGTATGGGGCAAAGCGCCTCAGCCGGGCCTCTGCGTCTCGAATATCTTCCATCCCCAGTGAGCAGGCCGAGATGCCCTGCTCCGCCGGACGCTTGCGGGGATTGCGCCACATTGTCTCCCGCAAGGCTGTCAGGTCCTCGAGAACCGGGACCGCCTTCTTCCATTCCTCCGGCGTCTTATCTTGAATAACCTTCATTGGCTCTGTTCTCCTTACGTGAACCCCCGGACTCTCCTTGCCAGCGGTTCAGACCTTTGCTACTTTTTTACCCTTTTTCCAAAGGGGATTGCCCTCCCTGTCCCACATGCCGATTCCAGTGACGGCACAGAGGATGGAGAAAATCGGAACAATAAAAATAAACCAAGCAAATTTGATGTACTCGGTACCGCAGCCCAGAGTACTCATCACAAACAGCGTTGCGACACCCCAAGGTACGACAGGAGCGCTCAAGGTACCCGCATCCTCCAGTGTTCTGGACAGAACCCGGCGGTGAATATTCATTCGATCAAACGCGTCCTCAAAGGTCTGCTCCGTGACAATAATGGACACGGTTTGTCCGCCGGCAGTGAGGAAATTGACGATATAGCAGTAAATCAAGGTAGTGATGACCAGAACCGATTTATTTTTAATGAATTTCAGCAGCACGTCCTTGGCCAGCACGTCCAGAATACCGGTAGCCGTAATAATGCCGCCCATCACGCTGGCGATCATAAAGGTGACCAGCAGACCGGTCATGCTGGTAATGCCCCCTCGATTCAGCATGGGGTCTACCAGCGCCACGCCGGTTTCAATAGAGAACCCGTTGGCGGCGCAGTTCATCAGTTTTACCAGACCCACTCCTTGAAATACCATGGCGAAAATTACGCTCACCACCACCGTGATGCCCATTCCCAGGAGGGCCGGCAGCTTGAACACAGAAACCAGCAGCACCAAAATGGCGGGCAGAATCAAAATCGGGTTAATTTTGAAGTGGGCAGTGAGGGTGCTGCAAATCAGCTCGGCCTTACTGGCATCCATCTCGCCTCCGCTGTACACCAGGCCCGCCACGGTAAACAGCACCAGGGCCACCACAGCAGCCGGAATAGTAGTGTACAGCATGGAGTTGATGTGTTCATACAGCGGCACTTTGCTAACGCCGGAGGCCAGATTGGTTGTGTCGGACAGCGGGGACATTTTATCTCCAAACCAGGCTCCGCAGACCACCGCGCCTATCACCAGGGGCACAGGAACGGAGGTAGTAGAGGCCACCCCCACCATAGCAAGTCCCATGGTGGCCACACTGCCGAAGGAGGTTCCGGTAAACTCAGCGCTCAGAGCGCACAGGACAAAGGACAGGGGCACCAAAATTTTGGGGGAGATCAGCTTCATGCCGTAATACATTAGGGAGGGCACCGTACCGCCGGCCATCCAGATTCCCACCAGCATTCCTACCATAATCACAATGAGGAAAGTGGGAATACAGTCTGACACCACTCTCAGCAAGGTCCTTTCAATCTCCTCCCAGGGGATTCTCAGTGCAAAGGCGCAGCCAGCAGCAATAATGGCCGCGGCGAACACAGACATAGTGGTATCCACATTTAAGTTGATGAGTACAACCAGCACAGTGATGATGACGACAAAAGACACGACGGCAAACGCCGGGGAAGGGATTTTTCGCTCTTTCATTATTTTCCCGTTTTCCATGCTTCTCTTCCTTTCAACTCAAGTTCTGGCTATTCCGCGTTTTCTATATACGGGCTCACCCCCTTTTCCTCTCCCAACAGTTCTCTGGTCAAAAACCGCACAGCGGAATCCATTCTGGCCCAACGGTAGAAAAAGGACTTAAACCGGTGCTCCGCCCCCGGAATCAAGAGCAGATTGGCTCGGTCACCGTAAATCTCCTTGTACCGCTTAGAGCATTCCGGGGACGCTGTGATATCTGCGTCCCCATGGACCAGATTGACTCGCTTGGTAAATTTCGCGGCCACGGTGAAGGGATCCAGCTTGAGTGCATCATAGTAAAACCCAACACCCAGCTTGACCCCCTCCACATCCGCGCATCCCAGCGCCTCAATGTCAGAAACATCCTGCCCGCACAAGGTTTTCTCCCTCATATGGTAGATCACATCTGGTGCCGGGCACCACAAGCTGAGGGCACACACGTCGGCGTCCCGTTCCCCCGCCACCATAGAGGCCACACAGCCTCCCATACTTAAGCCGTGGATGGCCACCCGACTGGTATCCACGAACTCCAAAGTCCTTACGTAGTCCAGAATGGCAATGCCATCGGCCACCTCGCGGGAAACGGTCATGTCCTCAAAGCGTCCGTCGCTTTCGCCGCTGCCGGCAAAATCAAAGCGGACACTGGCAATCCCAGCCCGGCAAAGGTGCCGGGACAGCTCCGTATGAACAAAATTAATCTCCGCCCGATCGTCGCACAGCCCATGAAACAGAATCACCATGGGCAGCTTTTTTCCGCTTCCCTCAGGTATGTGGAGCATCCCCCGCAGAGTCAGTCCACCACTTTCACATGTCACATAGCGTTCCAACAGTTATCCTCCCTTTTTGCTTCCTTAGTTAGGAATTAATCTTTCGGAAATTAATTATTCCTTTTTCTTTGTTTAGTATAATTTAATATTCCGCATGTGTCAACTCTTTTAGTTAAATAAAATAAGTGTAATTTATTTTTGTTAATTATATATAATTTTCGCTGAAGCATTTTGTTACTTTGACAAATAAAAGAGCCGCTCTGCAAAAAGCAGAGCGGCTCTAAGCGTCAAAAAAGTAGAATGGATCGGCAACTGACACAAAGTAACCGGACGGTTGCTCCATAATACCTCAAAAGCTGGGGGGGGATAGTGCAAAAATAACTTTTACTGTCTGATCGGTCTTATTTCTCCAAGTGTGCTCAGTGAGCTGGGGGATACGGATGCTGTCTCCGGCATGAAGCTCATACGGCACCCCGGCTATCACTACCTCCACGTCTCCCTCATCTACATAGGCAACCTCTTCCCCTGTATGAGTTTGAGACACATCGGCACTGTTGCTGTCGGGCGGAATACACATCAGACAAAACTCAATGCTCCCTAAAGTGTCGGGCGTAAGAAGGTCGTAACTTACGTCCTTGTGCTCTGGCCGTCCGATCGTCTTTCTCATATCCCGGCGCACAACCAAGTCCTGAACTGGCATATCCTCCTTAAAAAAGCGGAACATCGGCACACCCAGCACTCCAGCAATCAATTTCATTGTATTAATGGATGGATTCACCAAATCCCGTTCAATCTGACTGAGCATAGAGGCAGTAAGACCTGTTTGCTGAGCCAGCTCCCGGATTGTCATTTTTCGCTCCGTCCGGTAATTCCGCACCTTTTTCCCAATTTCCAGTTCATCCATCTTGCGCCCTCGATTACTTTTACAAATTTTGCAGGAGCCTTACGTTGGAATTTGCCTCATAGCTCTCGGCGGGGCCGGGAACCAATCGCGTTAAATGCGGCATAACTGCTGTTTCGCAATTATTGTACCACATCCACCTTTCCCTTGCAAGTCGCCGATAAAGCGGCAGCCCTTCACCCCAGAAGCAAAAAAGGGCCCCGCCGCATTGCGGCGAGGCCCCTTCTCTTGTCTTAATTACTCGTTGATCTCAATGACAACGCCGGAACCCACGGTGTGGCCACCCTCACGGATAGCGAAACGCAGGCCCTTCTCAATGGCGATGGGGGTGATCAGCTCCACGTCCATGTCGACGTTATCGCCAGGCATGCACATCTCAACGCCCTCGGGCAGGGAGATGACACCGGTAACGTCGGTGGTACGGAAGTAGAACTGAGGACGATAGTTGTTGAAGAAGGGGGTGTGACGGCCGCCCTCGTCCTTGGACAGGACGTAGACCTGACCCTTGAACTTGGTGTGGGGATGGATGGAGCCGGGCTTGGAGATGACCTGGCCGCGCTCAATGTCGGTCTTGGCGATGCCGCGCAGCAGAGAGCCGATGTTGTCGCCGGCCTGAGCCTCGTCCATCATCTTGTGGAACATTTCGATGCCGGTGATGGTGGTCTTCTTCTTCTCATCCATCAGGCCCACGATCTCAACTTCGTCGCCCATCTTCACCAAGCCACGCTCGACACGGCCAGTGGCCACGGTGCCGCGGCCGGAGATGGTGAAGACGTCCTCAACGGGCATCAGGAAGGGCTGGTCGACCTTGCGGTCAGGAGTGGGGATATAGTTGTCGACAGCGTCCATCAGCTCCTTGATGCAGGCATACTCGGGAGCGTTGGGATCGGTGTTCTCGCAGATCAGGGCGTTCAGAGCGGAGCCCTTGATGATGGGGATGTCGTCGCCGGGGAACTCGTACTTGGAGAGCAGCTCACGCACTTCCATCTCCACCAGCTCGAGCAGCTCGGGATCGTCCAGCTGGTCGCACTTGTTCAGGAACACAACGATGGCGGGCACGCCCACCTGGCGGGCCAGCAGGATGTGCTCACGGGTCTGAGCCATGGGGCCGTCGGTGGCGGCGATGACCAGGATGGCGCCGTCCATCTGAGCAGCGCCGGTGATCATGTTCTTGATATAGTCGGCGTGGCCCGGGCAGTCGACGTGGGCATAGTGACGAGCTTCGGTCTCGTACTCCACGTGAGCGGTGTTGATGGTGATGCCGCGCTCCTTCTCCTCGGGAGCCTTATCAATGGCGTCATAAGCCTCGAACTGGGCCTTGCCCTGGAGGGACAGCCAGCGGGTGATGGCGGCGGTCAGGGTGGTCTTGCCGTGGTCGACGTGGCCAATGGTGCCGATGTTAACGTGGGGCTTCGTGCGTTCAAACTTCTGCTTACCCATGTTGAATATCCTCCTTATAATACACGTTTCGTGTTTTATGATTTTGCAAATAGTGGGGAAATGCAGGACTATTTTACCGTATCAGCAGGAAAAAAGCAACAACAAAATTGCTTATTCCCCGTCCTTGCGGCCACGCTCGGCAATGATCTTGTCGGCGATGTTCTTGGGGATCTCCACATAGCTGTGGGGCTCCATGGAATACTGGCCGCGGCCCTGGGTGCGGGAACGCAGGTCCGTGGCATAGCCAAACATCTCGCTCAGAGGCACCAGTGCGTCGATCTGCTCGGCGCCGGGGCGGGAAGTCATGCCCTGGATCTGGCCGCGGCGGCTGTTCAGGTCGCCGATGACGTCGCCCATATAGTCGGAGGGGACAATGACGTCCACCTTCATGATGGGCTCCAGCAGGCAGGGATTTGCCTTGCGCATGGCCTCCTTAAAAGCCATGGAACCGGCGATCTTAAAGGCCATTTCAGAGGAGTCCACCTCGTGGTAGGAGCCGTAGGTCAGGCTGACCTTGACGTCCACCACGGGATAGCCGGCAAGAACACCGGCCTGCATGGCACCCTGAATGCCCTGATCGACCGCGGGGATATATTCCTTGGGAATGACACCGCCGGTGATGGCGTTGACGAACTCGTAACCTTTGCCGGACTCGTTGGGTTCCACAGTGATGCGGACGTGGCCGTACTGGCCCTTGCCGCCGGACTGGCGGGCATACTTGGTCTCCTGCTCGGTGACCTTCTTGATGGTCTCCTTGTAGGCGACCTGGGGAGCGCCCACGTTGGCCTCCACCTTGAACTCGCGGAGCAGACGGTCCACAATGATCTCCAGATGGAGCTCGCCCATGCCGGCGATGATGGTCTGGCCAGTCTCTTCGTCGGTCCAGGTCTTAAAGGTGGGGTCCTCTTCTGCCAGCTTCATCAGGGCCACGCCCATCTTCTCCTGGCCGGCCTTGGTCTTGGGCTCGATGGCCACCCGGATAACGGGGTCGGGGAACTCCATGGACTCCAGAATGATGGGGTGCTTCTCATCACACAGGGTGTCGCCGGTGGTGGTGTTCTTCAGGCCCACGGCGGCGGCGATGTCGCCGGCGTAGACCTCCTCGATATCCTCCCGGTGGTTGGCGTGCATCTGCAGGATGCGGCCCATGCGCTCCTTGTTGTTCTTCGTGGCATTGAGCACGGAAGAACCGGTGGCCAGCATGCCGGAATAGACGCGGAAGAAGGACAGACGGCCCACGAAGGGGTCGGTCATGATCTTGAACGCCAGGGCGGAGAAGGGGGCATTGTCATCGGCGGGACGCTCGTCCTCTTCACCGGTCTCGGGATTGGTACCCTTGATGGCCGGGATGTCCAGCGGAGAGGGCATATAATCCACGATCGCGTCCAACAGCTTCTGTACGCCCTTGTTCCTATAAGAGGTGCCGCAGGTGACGGGCACCAGTTTGTTGGCGATGGTGCCCTTGCGGATGGCCTTGCGGATCATATCCTGAGGCACATCCTTCTCTTCCAGCACCAACTCCATGATCTCGTCGTCGATGTCGGCCACGGCGTCGAGCAGCTTGGAACGGTACTCCCGGGCCAGCTCAAGCATGTCGGCGGGGATCTCCTCCACGCGCATGTCCTTGCCCATCTCGTCGTAGTAAATGTCCGCATCCATCTCCACCAGGTCGATGATGCCCTTGAAGGTATCCTCCCGGCCAATGGGAAGCTGGATGGGCACGGCATTACACTTCAGACGGTCATGGATCATGTTCAGCACGTTGAAGAAATCAGCGCCCATGATGTCCATCTTGTTGACGTAGATCATGCGGGGGACCTGATAGTGGTCGGCCTGACGCCACACAGTCTCGGACTGGGGCTCCACGCCGCCCTTGGCGCACATGACGGTCACAGAGCCGTCCAGCACGCGCAGAGAGCGCTCCACCTCGACAGTGAAATCCACGTGGCCCGGGGTGTCGATGATGTTGATTCTGGTCTGGGGGAACTGATCCTTGGTCCCCTTCCAGTAACAGGTGGTGGCGGCGGAAGTGATGGTGATGCCACGCTCCTGCTCCTGGGCCATCCAGTCCATGGTGGCGGTGCCGTCGTGGGTCTCGCCGATCTTATAGTTGACGCCGGTGTAGTAAAGGATACGCTCGGTCGTCGTGGTCTTGCCGGCATCGATATGGGCCATGATCCCGATATTTCGGGTATCATGCAGGGATACTTTTCTAGGCATATTCCAAACTCCTCAATCTTACCAGCGATAGTGAGCGAACGCCTGGTTGGACTGCGCCATCTTGTGCACGTCTTCGCGCTTCTTGACAGCGCCGCCGACACCGTTGGACGCGTCCATGATCTCGCCGGCAAGCCGCTCCTTCATGGTCTTCTCGCTCCGGTTGCGGGCGTAGCTGGTCAGCCAGCGCAGCCCCAGGGTCTGCCGCCGCTCAGGGCGAACCTCGATAGGCACCTGGTAGGTGGCGCCGCCCACGCGGCGGGCCTTGACCTCCAGAGACGGCATGATATTCTCCATGGCGGTGTTAAACGCCTCCAGGGGGTCCTTGCCGGACTTCTCCTGGATCAGATCAAAGGCGCCGTAGACGACCTTCTGTGCCACGCCCTTTTTACCATCGAGCATGATGCTGTTGGTGAGCTTGGTCACCAGGACAGAATTGTACATAGGATCAGGGAGAATCTCCCGCTTGGATACATTTCCTCTTCTGGGCACTTTGCTTCCCTCCTTCATAGTATGATTTCATAGGTACTCGAAACGCCGGACGCTTCCGGCGTCCCGTGTAAGACAAGTGCCTGCTTGTCCAGTGCCCGCCGAAGAAACGAATATCTATATGATAAACGCTTCCGGGCAAGGCTGCTGCCTTGCGCACTGTGCGCAACAGTTCACTTTAGTTAGAGCAATTTTCCCGCAGAAAAATCACTTCTTGGCGGCGGTTTTTCCGGCCTTGGGCCGCTTGGCGCCGTACTTGGAACGGGCCTGCATACGGCCGTTGACGCCCTGAGTATCCAAAGAGCCGCGGATGATGTGGTAACGAACGCCGGGCAGATCCTTGACACGGCCGCCGCGGATCATGACCACAGAGTGCTCCTGCAGGTTGTGGCCCACACCGGGGATATAGGCGGTGACCTCGTAGCCGTTGGTCAGCTTGACACGGGCGATCTTCCGCAGAGCGGAGTTCGGCTTCTTCGGGGTGGAGGTACGAACCGCGGTGCACACACCTCTCTTCTGGGGAGAAGGCAGATCGGTCTCCTTGTTCTTCAGGGTGTTCAGACCGAACTGCATGGCGGGGGAATTGGATTTGTAAGTCGCCTGCTGACGGCCCTTGCGAACGAGCTGGTTAAACGTAGGCATAATTTTCCTCCTTTCTTTCTTGGTCAATACTATATTTTAACAGGATCATCCGAAAATTATCCCGCTAAAATCAAAGAAACAGCTCAAGCCAGAAGAGCTGCTACGGCGGAACCCACAGCCAGACCGCAGGCGCGGCCCAGATCCTTCATGGTATATCCGCGCTCCACGCCCACACTTTGCGCTTCGCAAAGGCGGACAATGGGCTCCGTCACCCGGGGATCGGCGTCATCAGCCAGCAGCACCACCTGGGCTGTCCCGGCTTCCAGAGCCCGTCTGACCTGCTTGGCGCCCACGACTTTTGATTGTCCGGAGAGATCCGAGCGCATTGGTCAGCCTCCTATTCTGGAAATGGGCATAATGGTGCCCTCTTAATGGGGATACCCACACAAGAAGGGATTATATCATACCGCTATTATGAAGTCAAGAAATTTTTCACGTCAAAAAGTCTTTTCCCCTTACGGCCCCAAAGGAAGCGGGCGGCCCTTCAGCCGCCCGCTCCTACCTTATAAAAGATGCATGCACTCACAGTCTGACGGGGACCCGCCTCGTCAGCGTGACCTCCTCCGGCGTAACAGCGCACTCATAAGCCAGCACATCTACTCCCGCCTGTTCCGCCTGGCGGAGTGCTGCGCCAAAAGCCGGGTGGGTACGGTCATTGGGCGAGAAGCCTGAGACGCCCTCCATCTGGATGACAAAACAGACGGCGGCCTCATACCCCTCTGTCCGGGCCCGGATGAGCTCCTCCAGATGCTTCACCCCACGTTGCGTGGGCGCGTCCGGAAACCAGGCCCACCCCTCTTCCTCCAGCGTACAGCCCTTCACTTCCACAAACCCCCGGGCAGGGGGCCCGTCGGGCAAAGGGCTGTTCCCTTCCCAATAAAAATCAAACCTGGAATTTCCCCAGACAGTTTCGGGTCGAAGCAGTGTCAATCCAGAGCGGAACTTTCCGCTCTCGGCCCACTCTCGAAAAAGTTGGTTGGGCGCCTGAGCGTCCATGTTGATCAGTCTCTTCCCCTTCTCTACCGCCACCAAATCAAATTGAGTCTTACGGGCAGGGTTGTCCGCTTTTGCCAGATATACGGAAGCCCCCGGCACCAGCAGTTCCCGGCAGCGCCCCGTATTCTTCACATGGACGGCAAGCTCCTCCCCGTTCAGAGCGACCCGGGCAATAAAACGGTTCGGCCGCGTCAAAAAAGTTGCCTTTTGAATGGTGTGATATCTCATGTTCTCTCCCCTGCCCTTTGACTTTTCATTCTATTACAAATCTCTCCACCTGTATTCATCACATGCCTCCGCGCATCTCAAAACCCGTTGCCCACCGGCCGCGGTTGTGCTATGATACAGGAAACTGCAAATAAGGAGGGACCCTTCTATGGTTACTATGGCACAGCGAATCGAGGCACTGCGCACTGAGCGGAATCTGAGCCGCCCGGCCCTGGCTGCCTCTCTTGGCTTCCCCAGGCTGTCGATTGAAAAATTTGAGACGGGGCGTCAGACGCCCACGCAGGAGCAGCAGAGCAAAATCGCTGCCTTTTTTGATGTCTCTCTGTTCTATCTCCGGGGTGAGAGCAACGACCGCACCACCATGGACAACTGGATGAACGCAGACTTTTCCGATACGGCGGCCAACGCGCCGGTCCCCGCATCCAAACGCCCGGCGTCCCAGGCCGCCACCACCCCTTCCGGCGAACAGGGAACCATGTTTGACGCGCTCCTCTCCGGCCGAAAGTTTCAGGATGCGCTGCGCGCCGCGGTATTGGACGCCCTGCGTTCCTCTGAGGGACAGGCACTTCTGTCCCAGGCCATTCGGAAAGAGCTCAGGAC